>JAHEDO010000275.1 GCA_024641185.1 Burkholderiaceae bacterium
TCCGAGCGGATTGCCGACGCAAGTCGACGCCGGGGCCAGAACGTTCTGGTCATGTATTGACTCTTAAGTCATAAACTGTATCATTCAGTCATTCACCAATTCCGAGGCCCCCGATGCCCCCTGCCGTTCGCCCGTTCACGAACCGTTCCCAGATGTCCACTGCCCGGCGTCCGGCAGTGCGCACGGCCGGGGCAAAGCCATGAAGGTCGCCGTGATCGGAGCCGGGATCGCCGGTCTGTCGGCCGCGATGCGTCTGTCCGAGTTTGCGGACGTGACCGTATTCGAGGCCAATCGCTACCTGGGCGGTCACGCGAACACGGTCGACGTAACGATCGACGGCGTCACCCACCCGGTGGACACGGGCTTTCTCGTGTTCAACGAACGGACCTATCCCCACCTGGTTCGGCTGTTCAACGAGTTGGCCGTCCCGACCGCGCCTTCGGAGATGTCCTTCGCGGTGTCGGTCGGCCCGCATCGCTTCGAATGGTGCGGCACCGATCTGTCGTCGCTGCTGGCCCAGCCCTCGAACGCGTTGTCGCCGAGCTTCTGGCGCATGCTTCGCGACGTGATGCGATTCAACCGGCAGGCGACCGAACTGGCCGCCGCGCCGCAGCCTGCGCCGGGAAGCGTGGCGATTCCCCTCGACGAACCGCTGGGAGCGTTTCTCGAACGCGAGCGCTACAGCACGGCGTTCCGGGACCGTTACCTGCTGCCGATGGCTGCGGCCATCTGGTCGTGTCCGATGAAGACGATGCTCGAGTTCCCGCTCGGCAGTTTCGTGCGCTTCTTCCACAACCACGGACTGCTGCAGATCGAGAACCGGCCCCAGTGGCACACGGTGCGGGGCGGTTCCCGCGAATACGTGCGCAGGATCCAGGCGCGGCTCGACGACGTTCGCCTCGAGACCCCGGTGCACCGGGTCTCGCGTCCCGGCGCGGGTGCCGCGGGCGTGCAGGTCAGCACCGATGCCGGCACCGAACGCTTCGATCAGGTCGTGCTGGCGTGCCACAGCGACCAGTCGCTGCGCATGCTGGCGGACGCCACTGAAGACGAACGCTCGGTCCTCGAGGCGATCCCGTACCAGCCGAACCAGGCCTGGCTGCACACGGATGCGCGGCTGATGCCGCGCCGACGCGGCGCCTGGGCCGCGTGGAACTACCTGAGCAACGGCGACGTCGACGCGCCGCAGGTATCGGTCACCTACTGGCTGAACCGCCTGCAGCCCTTGCCTTTCAAGACGCCGGTGCTGGTGAGTCTGAACCCGTTGCACGAGCCCGCGCCGGAACACACGATCGCGCGATTCGACTACGAACACCCGATCTTCGAGCGCCACAGCGCGGCCGCGCAGCACCGTCTCGAACGGCTGCAGGGCGCCAGGGGCACCTGGTTCGCCGGAGCCTGGACCGGCTACGGTTTCCACGAAGACGGTCTGCGCTCGGGGCTCGCAGTGGCCGACGCGCTGGTCGCCTCGGGCGCGCTCGACGCGACGGCGACGGCGCCGACGCGACGCTTCGCGGCCTGAATCGCCATGGCCTCCTCGCCGAGCCCAGTGAGCCAAACGCATCGGAGCGCCGAGAACGCGCCCTCCCCGCTGGCGCAGTGGAGCCTCGCGTTCGGCGAGGTGCGCCATACGCGCCTGCGGCCGGTGCGCCACGCGTTCCGATACCGGTCGTTCTTCGCACGCGTGCCGGCCCACCGGCTCGACGGCGAGCCGCGCGGTTCGTGGCTGTTCGGCGTGAACCGGCGCGCGATGATCTCGTTCCACGAGTCGGATCACGGCGACGGTGGAGCGTCGTTGCCCTGGATCAGGCGACTACTGACTGACGCCGGAATCGACGCCGACGGTGAGATCTGGCTGCATGCATTCGTCAGAGTCTTCGGATACGCGTTCAAGCCGGTGAGCTTCTGGTTCTGTCACGACCGCGGCGGCGCGCTGCGGGCGGTGGTCGCCGAGGTGAACAACACGTTCGGAGAGCGGCACTGCTATCTGCTGGCCGAGCCTGACGGCCGGGCGCTTCGCGCCGGCGTGGAGTTGCACGCCGTCAAAGGGTTCCACGTATCGCCGTTCTGCGGCGTGGAGGGCAGCTACCGGTTCCGGTTCATGGACAATCCGATGCGTGCGGTCGCGCGCATCGACTACGACGACGCGAACGGTCCGATCCTCGCGACCAGCATGAGCGGGCGCCTGGTGCCGCTGGACACCGCGGCCTGCGCGAGGGCCCTGCTCGCGTACCCCGGGTTCACTTTCGGCGTGATGGCGCGCATACACTGGCAAGCGCTGCGCTTGTGGCTAAAGCGCGTGCACTGGTTCCGCAAGCCGAATCCCCCCAGCGTCTTCACCTCCCGAGGATCGACATGAAAGCCTCGTCCAGTGACTCGTTGACCGCGCTCTTCGGTCCCCGGAGCGCGACGCCCGATGACGACGGGCAGCGGTCGAGCGCCGCGGCAGGCTCGCCGCCGCGCATTCCCGGTCCCGCACGCCTGATGATCGGGCTGCTCGAGCGCATCGCGCACGGCAGCCTGACGCTGACGCTGCCGCAGGGCCAGACGGTCGTACTGGGTCGCGGCCTTCCGCGCGCGAGCCTGAGGCTTCGCAACTGGAAACCGTTCTCCGCGGCGCTGCGCCGCGGCGACGTCGGCTTCGCCGAGAGCTTTGTCGCGGGCGACTGGGAAACCGACGAGCTGGCGGCGGTGCTCGACGTCGCGGTGGCCAACCGCGACCTGCTCGAGACTGCTGTCTACGGACGCTGGTGGGGTCGACTGGCCCACCGGATACGCCACCTGCTGAACCGCAATTCCCGGGCCGGGTCGCGTCGAAACATCCACGCGCACTACGACCTTGGCAACGACTTCTACCGGCTCTGGCTCGACCCGAGCATGACCTACTCGAGCGCCCTGTTCCGCGGCGACGGGGAGTGCACGCTGCAGCAGGCCCAGCAGGCCAAGTACCGCCGGATCCTCGACGAACTGGCGCTTCCCGCCGGCGCGTCGGTGCTCGAGATCGGCTGCGGATGGGGCGGGTTCGCCGAGCTCGCGGCGGTCGACGGCCTGCGGGTGAAGGGGCTCACGCTGTCGACCGAGCAACTCGCCTTCGCGCGCGAGCGCATCGCGCGGGCCGGAGTTGCCGATCGGGCGGGGTTCGCGCTGCAGGACTATCGCGACGAACAAGGACGCTACGACGGGATTGCCTCGATCGAGATGTTCGAAGCGGTCGGCGAAGCGTACTGGCCGGCCTACTTCGACAGCGTTCGCCGCGCCCTCGCGCCGCACGGCCGCGCCGTGATCCAGACGATCACGATCGACGACGCACTGTTCGAACGCTACCGGCGCGGTACTGACTTCATCCAGCAGTACGTCTTCCCTGGGGGCATGCTCGCGTCGCCGTCGGTCTTCGAGGCGCATGCGGGACGTGCCGGCTTGCGCGTCGTCCGCCGCCTGGCATTCGGGCAGGACTACGCGCGCACGCTCGCGCTGTGGAGACAGGCGGTCGTTTCCCGGACAGCGGAAGTTCGCGCGCTGGGATTCGATCGGCGCTTCGAGCGGATCTGGGAGTTCTACCTCGCGTATTGCGAGGCGGCCTTCCGGCACGGGAACACCGACGTCTACCAGTTCACGCTCGCGCACGAGGAAGACCGGTGACGGTGGCGACGTGCACCGGCACTCTGCCTAAAGGGGGCACGGCCTCGCGCCGCCTCGCGCCGCGCTGCGCGCGAGCGCCGGCGCTGTGGATCGCCTTCGCACTCGCGGTCGCGGCGACGACGCCGCGCGCCAACGGCCTCGCGGGCGCCGCTCCGCC
>JAHEDO010000276.1 GCA_024641185.1 Burkholderiaceae bacterium
CGACTGGGAGATCTCCACGCTGGGCGACCCGCTCGCCGACCTCGCCTACGCGCTGAACCAGTGGACCGAGCCCGACGACCCGATCCCCTTCCGCGCCGACGCACCGACCGCGCTGCCGGGCTTTCCCGGGCGCGACGCGCTCGCGCAGCGCTATGCACAACGCACCGGGCGTGACCTGTCGCGGCTCGACTACTACGTCGGCTTCAACCGATGGAAGTCGGCGGCGATCATTCACGGTGTCTACGCGCGCTACCTGGCGGGCAAGAAGAGCGCGGCCGGCGTCGACCTGGACGGCCTGCGCCGTCGGATCCTGGATTTCCTGGCGCTGGGCGAGCAGGCGGTGCAGCGGCTGGAACGGCGGTCCTGAAGATTCCGTGCGCAGCCATCGGGCATGCCGTCCGGCGGCCGGCACAATCCCGATCGAATCACGGAGGGGACTGCGCACACCGCAGGAGGCGCGAAGCAATGACGCACCGGCACGACAGATTTGCGCAAACGGATCGATCCCTCTTGCTGACAGCAGGTAGATAATTCAGGCGTGGGCTTTCGGAACGTCATCGTCGGCATCATCGGGGTGTTCATGCTGCTCGCCGCTTCGGCAGGCGGCGCCCGCGCCTGGTCCCCGCCGCAGGAACATCATCAGGCGCACAGCGTCGCCCATCAGGGCCACGGGCGTGCAGCCTCGGCGACCGCGAGTTCCGGTCAAGCGGACGCCTTGGCAGAAACCGCGTCAGGGCAGGACTGCACTGCCGCGCAACACGCCTGCTGCCCGAGCATTGCCGCCGCGCCGCCCATCGTGGCCCGCGCGGTCGTGTTCGACAGGGACAGTGTCCCGCCCGCCTTCACTTCGACCTTGCGCCTGACGACTCGGGTGGAAGGCATCTACAAGCCGCCCTGGCTCAACTCCTAAGACTGGTCCGTTTCCTGGATTGATGCTCTGCGCCCGGCGCAGCGGCAAGTCTTGACTTTGAGGAGTTGAAAATGAACATGACCCATTACATGGAACTGCTGGCGACCAACCAGCCCTGGAACCTCGTGCTTTTCATGGCGATTCCGGTGGTGCTGGCCGAAACTGTGGCGATCACCGAGCTGTACATTCTCTACACACGCAAGCTCGACGGCTGGGTCCGCGATCTGAACCGCCTGGCGGGCATCGTGGTCGGCCTCTATTTCCTGGGCGTCATCGTCTATCTGCTGATCAATGCGGTGGTGCCCATCACCCGGGCCGGTGAATGGCGAACCGTGATCGACATGATCGCGGTGAGCACATACCTCATCGGCGGGATCCCGCTGGTGCTCATCGCGGCGCAGGATCTCGGCCTGATGCACAAAGGCCAGCCGGCGGAAAAGAAGCTCGGCTGGCATGCCGGCTACGTGGCGGTCTTCCTGGTCTTTGCCCATCTGGCAATGATCACCGGCATGACGGACCCGACGCTGCTCGGCTGGCGGCCATCTGCCGATTCGGGCCACGCCACGCCGGCGCACGGTCGCTAGGGGCCGCGGGACACGCCCCGTGCAACGGGGCGCCGCGAAGCAGGCGCGGCGTGCGCGTCGCGCCGTCGTCCCGGATCAGCGGCTGCGAATCACCCCGCACGCCAGACGCGCCCCCGAATTGCCGGTGGGCTGCGTCTTGAAATCGTCCGGATCCTTGTGAACGATGACGCCCCGTCCAAGGATATCGGTGGCGCCACCCCCGACGGTCATCAGATCCAGGACCACGTCCAGACGCGCGGCGCCGATCGCATCGGCGACCAGCAGAGCGGTCACGCTAGCCATCAGGTATTTCATCGGGTTCTCCTTGAACGCGGCTGCTGGCGACCGTGTCGGCTGCGCGGCGGATGCTGCGCCCGTGCATCATAGCCCGCGAAGTGTCGCTGAAGCTCGTCGCATGGCGGCAGCCAGGCATCAGCGTCCGCGGACCGTCAACTTCGGGACGCTCGCCGAGCAGGCGGCGCAGCGGCTGGACTGGCGGACGTTGCGCGAGACCGCGACAACCCCGTTAGCGCCGGCGCACCCGCATACTGCGAGAATTGATCCTCGCAAGCTGTCCCGCGGATGCCGCCCAATTGACTCGCCCGAGCCCTCAAACCACGACGATCACCCTGCGTGAGCCGCTGTTCCGCGGCGCGCGGCGGCTGCGGATCGCGCTCGTGGGCCTGCCCGACAGCGGCAAGAGCACGCTGTTCGAGGCGGTGGCGAGCACCTCGGTGCAGCGCGGCGCGCTGGCCGGCACGGTCCGCGCCTACAACGAATGCGCAGTGCAGATCGGCCTGGACGAAGCGCGGCTCATCGACCTGCCCAGCATCCGCTCGCCGGACCATCTCGAATCTGAGGACCGTGCGGCGCTGAAGTACCTGCTCTGGGGCGACGAGCGTCCGCCTGTGTCGCGCCACGAGCCCGGCGGGCCGCCGGCGCCGTTCGCGCCGCCGGACGTGATCGTGCAGGTGGTCGACGCGACAGCGCTCGAACACCACCTCGAGCTGACGCTGAAGCTCGCGAAGTTCGGCCGGCCGCTGGTGATCGCGCTGAACAAGATGGACCACGCGCAGGACCGCGGGATCTACGTGAACGCCAGGGTGCTGGCCGCACGGCTCGGGGTCGCCGTCGTGCCGACCACCGCGATCATGGGGCAGGGCATCGCCGAGCTGTTTCGCGCCGCGGTGAACGCGGTGCGCGAGGGCGAGTTTCCGGTCGCCCAGGCACGCAGCGAACACATCACCCGTGCGCTCGCGCCGCTGGAGTCGCTCCTGAGCGCGCCGGAGATCCGGCAGGCCTTCCAGGTGCCGCTGCAGCTTCTCGTCACGCAGCTCGCCGAGGGGGATCCGTACTTTCTCGACGAGATGCAGCAGCACTTTCCCGGCTACCTTCCGCAGCTTCAGCGGCTGATCGCCGACGCGTCGCAGGCGATGCCGCGTCCGCTCGCCGACGAGCTGCACGCCGACCGCCACTTGCGCGCGGCGGCGTTGTTCGAGGCCGCGACCCGCTTCGGCGAGCCGCACGAGGGCCGTGGCTGGCGCTACTGGCTCGACGAGATGTTCCTCAGCCCGCGCTGGGGGTTCGTCGGCAGCGTCGCGGTGTTCGCCGCCGTTCTGTTCATCGTGTTCTACCTGAGCACCTGGATCGACAGCGAAACGTCGGCGCGCCTGACGGTCTGGGCGGCCGGGTGGCAGCCGGACTCCACCATCGGCGTCGTCGGGCGCGCGGTGGCAGACGGCCTGATCGGGCTCGTCGGCATCGTGGTGCCGTACATGATCCCGCTGGTGCTGCTGCTGGTGGCGCTGGAAGAGGCGGGCGTGATGGCACGGATCGCCTTCGCGGTGGACCGTATGTTCCATCGCATCGGACTGCACGGCGGCGTGGCGGTGCCGTTCCTGCTCGGGTTGGGATGCAACGTGCCGGCGTTATCGGCGATCGGCGCCACGACCAGCGGCCGCGAGCGGGTGATGGCGTCGCTGCTCGTGACTTTCGTGCCGTGCTCGGCGCGCTCGGCGATCATCCTCGCGCTGGCCGGCAAGTACCTCGGGGGGCTGGGCGTGGTCGCGATCTTCCTGCTCACGATGGTGGTGATCGCACTGCTCGGACAGATACTGCGGCGCCGCTATCCGCGAGGCGGCCCGGGTCAGGTGCAGGAGATCCCGCCGTACGCGATGCCACGCGCACTGCCGATGCTGCGGGAGACGTGGGAGCGCACGAGCGACGTCCTGACCGTCGTCACGCCGCTGCTGGTCGGCGGCAGCGTGGTGCTGGCGCTGCTCGCGCACGTCGGCGCGGACCGCTACATCAACGCGCTGCTCGC
>JAHEDO010000277.1 GCA_024641185.1 Burkholderiaceae bacterium
TCGCGCAGGCCTACCGCAGGCTCTACAAGCTCGAGCGCGTGTGCAGGATGCAGGTGCTCGCGATGAGCACCGGGCGTCCGCTCGAAGTGCTCTCCGAAGAGATCGTCGCGCAGGTCCAGACTCCCGGCCAGGACGACCGGCATTCGCGCGCGGAGCGCGAGCGTCTGTTTTTCGAGGCGATGATGCGGGTGCTCGATCGCGAGGCGCCGGGCTACGCCGACTGAGGGGCGGGCGCCCGGGCGTCGCGTCCCGGGTCAATTCGCGGGCAGCAGCCGGTCCGGCAGCCAGAGCGAAATCTGCGGGATCAGGATCACCACGAAGAGCAGCAGCACCAGGATCGTGACGAAGGGCAGGACTTCGCGAAAGATCTTCGCGAGCGGTATCTTCGTCGCGCCGGCGAGCACGAACAGATTCAGCCCGACCGGCGGCGTGATGAGCGCGATCTCGATGTTGAAAATCAGCACGATGCCGTAGTGGACCGGGTCGATGCCGAGTTTGATCGCGATGGGCGCCAGAATGGGCGTGGTCATCACGTTGAGCGACACCGCCTCCATGAACATGCCCAGGATGAACATGATCGCGCTGATCGCGATCAGGAACTGCCAGGCGTTCAGGTGATAGTGCTCGATGAACTCGAAGATGAGTTGCGGAGCGTTCAGGAAGGTGAGCACCTTCGAGAGCAGCACCGCACCCGCGATGATCGTGAAGATGTTGATCGTCGTGCGCGCCGTCTGCATGATCACGGGCCACATGTCACGCATACTGATCGTGCGGTAGACCCAGAGCGCGACGACCGCGGAGTAGACGGCGCAGGCGGTCGAGATCTCGGTCGCGGTCAGGTCGCCGGAGTAGAAGCCGTAGAGCACGAAGACCGGCAGCATCATCACCCAGAACGCACGCTTCGCGGCGTTGAGCTTGGCCCGCATGCCGGTGAATTCGCCGCTCTCCTCGCGCTTCCAGCCGAGCTTGTCGGCGCGCCACACCACGTAGAGCAGGAAGGCCAGCACGTTGAGCACGCCCGGCACGATCCCCGCGAAGAACATCCGGCCCACCGACACGTTCACCATCGAGGCGTAGATCAGCATCGCGATGGACGGCGGAATGAGGATCGCGGTGGCGCCGGAGGCGGCGATCAGGGCCGCGGCAAAACCCTCGCGGTAGCCCTGCTTCTTCATCCCGGTTACGCCGATCTTGCCGATGGCCGCGGCGTCGGCCGCGCTCGACCCCTGCACTCCCGCGAACAGGCCTGTGGCGACCACGCAGGCCGCGCCCATTCCTCCGCGCAGGCGTCCCACGAGGGCGCGCGCGAGGTCGAAGATCCGGTCGATGAGACCGCCCGCCGACAGAAGTTCGGCGGCGAGCAGGAAGAACGGTATCGCGAGCAGGGTGAAGTGCTGGACGCTGTCGCCGAGCACGTCCGGGATGAACGTGATCGGTGCCAGCCCGAGCACGTAGAGCGTGACGACCGCGGCGGTGATCAGCGCGAAGCCGATCGGCATGCCGAGCACGATCAGCGCGAGCAGGATCGCGAAGGGGATCGCGATCACGACACGTGCGCCTTAGCGGGCCGCCAGATCGCGTAGATCTCCACCAGCAGGTGCGCGATCGTGATCGCGAGCCCCAGCGGCAACCCCGCCAGGATGATTGCTGTGGGGACTTCGAAAAGCTCTTCGTCGGTGGCGCCGATCTCGATCTGGGTTCGCACGATCGAGACGGCGCCGATGAGAATGATGGCCAGGACCGTGGTGGTGATCAGTGCCGATGCGGTGAGAGCGATGCGTTGCCAGCGCGGGGAGAATTGCATCAGGAACATGTCGGCCGCGACGTGTCCGTGTTCGGTCACGAGCGCACCCATCCCGAGAAAGGTCATCCAGACCAGCATCAGCTCGGGCAGCTTGAGCGCCCAGTCTCCGGTCGAGTGCCCGAGGTTCCTCGCGATGATCGCGTAGAGCGTGATCGTCAGGGAGAGGAGCAGGATCGTGCCGACCACCGCGACCTCGGCGCGCGCGAGCCATCGCGCGGCCGCCGGGGCCCGGACGCCGTCATTGCCGTGTTCCATCGAAACGCGATCCCGCGACGCCCGCTTACTTCGAAGCGAGGATCGCGTCCACCGGCTCCTTGCCGAACTTCTCGCGCATCTTGTCGTAAGTCTTCGCCATCGCCTCACGGAAAGCGGTGCGGGCCGCCGGATCCTTGGCCGGGTCGCTGATCTTGCCGCCCGCCTTCTTCACCGTCGCGACGTGCTCGTCGGACGCGGCCCAGACGTCCTTGTCGTACTTTTTGGCGAGCTTGTTGGCGAGAGAGTCGATGAGTTTTCGGTCGGCCTCGGGCAGGGCATCGAACCAGGCCTTGTTGGCGACCCAGAAATACGCGCCATAGGACGGAATGATCATCACGTTGGGGGCCACTTCGTACATCTTCTCGTTCACGTAGGCGTCGAACGTGGTGTACACGCCCGAGATCGTGCCCTGCTGCAGCGCCGAGTAGACCTCGTTGAGGGGGATCTTCACGGTGGAAGCGCCCATGCCCTTGAGTCCGTCGACGACGACCGGGTGTCCCGAGGTGCGGATCACCTGTCCCTTGAAGTCCGCGGGCCCCTTGATCAGGACCTCCTTGGTCGCGATGACGAACGGACCCTCGTCGAGGAAGGTGACGACGTGGAAGCCGGCCTTCTCGAGATCCTTGCGCACAAGGTCGGAACGCGGTCCGTGCAGGAACTCCTGGAAAGCCTCGGCGTCGGCGAAGCCGAAGGGCAGTTCCATCAGGTCGGCGTTCTTCGTGTACGCGGTGAACGCGCTGTTGGGCTCGTTCGTCATCTGGACGTTGCCGAGCTGCACCGCCTTGGCCGCCTTGTCGCCGTCGTAGAGCTGCCCGCCCGGATAGATCGTGGTCTTGTACCGGTTGCCGGTGGCCTTGGCGAGCTGGTCGCCGAACTCCTGCGTCATGATTCCCCGAAGCGTCGTCGCGTTGACCTTGATCGGGATCTTGATCTCGGTCTGCGCCGAGGCGCCGGGCGCGAATGCGGCGAGCGAGGTCGCGGCGGCCGCTGCCGCAAGGCATGAAACGAACTTCTTCAGCATGGGGGCTCCTGTTGTCCGTGAATCGCGTTTGCGCGGTCGGATAGAATCTGGCGCAAATTGCGGAATCTGGCTTTTCGCCCCGATATTGTCAACTCGGGAGCCGCGGCCCCCGGGGCGTGTCGTCGTTCCCGCGCACCAGCGGCCTTGCGGTCCGGCCCCGATCCGGCGGCACAATGCTTGGAGTCCAACGTGACCGAGGTTGAATTTCGCGGTGTCTTTCCATACCTGGTGTCTCCGATCGACGACACCGGACGTGTGCGTGACGCGGTGCTGGCGCGTCTCGTCGAGGACCTGATCCGCGCGGGCGTGCACGGCCTTACGCCGTTGGGGTCAACCGGGGAGTTCGCCTACCTGAATCGGGCGCAGCGTCACCGCGTCGTCGAGGTCGTGGTGGAGGCGGCGCACGGCCGGGTGCCCGTCGTCGCGGGCGTCGCGGCGACCACGAACGCAGACGCGGTCGAGCAGGTCCGCGCGTACGAGGCGCTCGGGGTCGACGGCATCCTGGGCATTCTCGAGGCCTACTTCCCGCTCGGTGACGACGGTGTGGTCGAGTACTTCAGCGCGCTGGCGGGCGCCACCGGCCTGCCGGTCGTCCTCTACACGAATCCCCAGTTCCAGCGCAGCGACCTCACGCTGCCGGCCATCGAGCGGCTCGCCCGGGTCGAGAACATTCGCTACATCAAGGACGCGTCGTCGGACACCGGCCGTCTGCTT
>JAHEDO010000278.1 GCA_024641185.1 Burkholderiaceae bacterium
AAAGGACCATGCAGGGTTCTGGGCGCGGCTGGCTCGCGAGCAGGTGCTCTGGCACAAGCCGTTCACCCGCTCGCTAGACGCCTCCGGCGCGCCGTTCTACAAGTGGTTCGAGGACGGCGAGCTCAATGTCTCCTACAACTGCCTGGATCGGCATCTGGGCACCCCGGTCGAGAACAAGACCGCGATCATTTTCGAGGCCGACGACGGCAGCGTCGCAAAGGTCACCTACAAGGAACTGCACGCGAAGGTCTGCCAGTTCGCCAATGGCCTCAGGGCGCTCGGGTGCAAGAAGGGCGAGCGCGCGATCATCTACATGCCGATGTCGGTCGAGGGCATCGTCGCGATGCAGGCCTGCGCCCGTCTCGGAGTGATCCATTCGGTGGTGTTCGGCGGTTTCTCGGCCAAGAGCCTGCAGGAGCGCATCCAGGACGCAGGAGCTACGCTGGTGATCGCCGCCGACGAGCAGGTGCGCGGCGGAAAGCGCATTCCGCTGAAGCCGGCGGTCGACGAAGCTTTCGAACTCGGCGGGTGCGGTTCGGTGCGCAACGTCGTGGTGTACCAGCGCACCGGCGCCGCGGTGGCGATGAAGGCCGGGCGCGACCTGACCTGGGCAGAAGTGGTCAAGGGTCAGGCGGATCAGTGCGAGCCCGAATGGGTGGGTGCGGAGCATCCGCTGTTCATCCTGTACACCTCGGGTTCGACCGGCAAGCCGAAGGGCGTGCAGCACTCGTCGGGCGGCTACTTGCTGCATGCGATGCTGACGATGAAGTGGACCTTCGATATCAAGCCGTCGGACATCTTCTGGTGCACCGCGGACATCGGCTGGGTTACCGGACACACGTACATCACCTACGGCCCTCTGGCCTGCGGTGCGACCGAGATCGTCTTCGAAGGGGTGCCCACCTATCCGAATGCGGGGCGCTTCTGGGACACGATCGCCAAGCACAAGGTGAACATCTTCTACACCGCGCCGACCGCGATCCGCGCGCTGATCAAGGCGGCCGACGTCGATCCGGCGACACATCCGAAGAACTACGACCTGTCCAGCCTGCGGCTGCTCGGAACGGTGGGCGAGCCGATCAATCCGGAAGCCTGGATGTGGTACTACAACAATGTCGGCGGCGGTCGCTGCCCGATCGTCGACACCTTCTGGCAGACCGAGACGGGCGGCCACATGATCACGCCACTGCCGGGCGCCACCCCTATGGTGCCGGGTTCCTGCACGCTGCCCCTGCCGGGCATCGCGGCGGCGATCGTGGACGAGACCGCGCAGGAGCTTCCGAACGGCAGCGGCGGCATCCTGGTGGTGAAGAAGCCGTGGCCGTCGATGATCCGCACGATCTGGGGCGACCCGGAGCGCTTCAAGAAAAGCTATTTCCCCGAGGAACTCAAGGGCTACTACCTTGCGGGCGACGGCGCGGTGCGCAACAAGACCACCGGCTACTTCACGATCACCGGTCGGATCGACGACGTGCTCAACGTGTCGGGCCACCGGATGGGAACGATGGAGATCGAGTCGGCGCTGGTCGCCAATCCGCTGGTCGCCGAAGCGGCGGTGGTCGGTCGCCCTGATGATGTGACGGGTGAGGCGATCTGCGCGTTCGTGGTGCTCAAGCAGGCGCGGCCCAGCGGAGACGAATCGAAGCGACTCGCCAAGGAGTTGCGCGACTGGGTCGGCCAGGAAATCGGTCCGATTGCCAAGCCCAAGGAGATCCGCTTCGGCGACAACCTGCCCAAGACTCGTTCCGGAAAGATCATGCGGCGACTGCTGCGTGCGCTCGCCAAGGGCGAAGCGATCACGCAGGACGTGTCGACGCTTGAGAATCCCGCGATCCTGGATCAGTTGAAACACGCCAACTGAGCAGGCTTGGCGCGACGCTGCCGAGTCTGTCCGGGGCGTACCAGTGCTGAGCCTGGTGATCGTGCTCAAGGGGCTCGTGGAGTTCGCCGCGCTGCTGATCGTGGGACAGGCGGCTGTATACCTGATGAGTTTCGGCCGCCATGAACGCAATGTCGTTTACCGATTCATGCGTCTTCTGACCTCACCGGTCGTGAGTCTGGCGCGATGGCTGTCCCCGCGCGTGATCGTTGACAGGCATGTGCCGGCCGTCGCCCTGTTCATGTTGTTCGCGATCTGGGTGTTCTTGGCCTTCCTGAAGTTTCACCTGCAGTTGTCGGCGCAAGCCTGAGGCGGACTGTCGCAATGCGCGCGATGAGCGCCTGGTATTTCCGGCAGATGGCCGTCTGGTCGTCGTTCGTCAAGCGCGACGACCTCGCACTCCATTATTGGGATCGGCTGCACGCATTGCGGCCGACGGACGCGACGGTGGTGGCGAAGCTTGCCCACCTGAAGGCGGCTGCGGGCGCGCGCCAGGACGCGATCGCGCACCTGCAGGAGGCGCTCGAGCTCGACGCGGGTGATGCCGCGTCGTGGTTCAACCTGGGATTCGTTCAGCAGGAGGAGGGCGCCCACGATGACGCACTGCGCAGCTTCGACAAGGCCATCGACCTCGACGCAAGACTCGATCGGGCCTGGTACGGCAAGGCGCTGTCGCTGATCAAGCTGGGCAAAGTCGAAGAAGCCGTCGACCCGCTCGAACGGAACACCGAACTGCAGCCGATGAGCCCCTTCGGCTGGTACCAGCTGGCCCATGTACACCACCGCCTCGGCGACTCCGAACGCACCGCCCGGGTCATCAGGAAGCTGGCCGGGTTCGAGCCGGAGGTCGCCAGGCAGCTCGAACGCGAGACCGGGGTCAGCGTTGTCGGCCTTGCCTCCTAGACGAGGCGAGCGCGAGCGGGCGGCTAGGGAACGCAAGGGCAGCAGGCAATCGCCGGAGGAGTCATGCAGCCTTCAAAGAGGCGTCGGGAATACTGGAGAAAGAATCTCAGGGTCACCGCGTTCCTGATGGCGATCTGGTTCGTCGTCACGTTCGTGGTCGGCTATTACGCGGATTCTCCGTGGCTGCGCTTTCAGTTCTTCGGCTGGCCGTTCTCGTTCTACATGGGCGCCCAGGGTTCCCTGGTGGTCTATCTGCTGATCATCTGGTTCTATGCGCGCTACATGAACAAGCTCGACGAGGAATACGGCGTCGGTGAAGAGGAAGAGGAATGAGCGGCGGCACGCGATCGCAGAGAGCCTTCACCGCGCAACTGAAGAAGGTCTACGGCTGGTACACGGGCGGGTTCGTCCTGTTTGTCGCCATCCTCGCGATCCTCGAGCAGATGGGCCTCCCGCGCGCGACGATGGGCTACATCTTCCTGGCCGCCACGATCCTGCTGTACGCCGGCATCGGCATCATGAGCCGCACGAGCGACGCGGCCGAATACTACGTCGCCGGGCGACGGGTTCCGGCGATGTTCAACGGGATGGCCACGGGCGCCGACTGGATGTCAGGAGCCTCCTTCGTGGCGATGGCGGGTGGCCTCTACCTTCAGGGTTACTCGGGGCTCGCCTTCATCATGGGATGGACCGGTGGCTACGTGCTCGTCGCACTGTTCCTCGCGCCTTATCTGCGCAAGTTCGGGCAGTTCACGATTCCGGACTTTCTCGGTGCCCGCTACGGCGGCAACATTCCGCGTTTCATCGGAATCGTCGTCGCGATCCTGTGTTCCTTCACCTACGTCGTTGCGCAGATCTACTCGGTAGGGATCATCACCGCGCGTTTCACAGGAGTCGACTTTGCCGTTGGGATCTTCCTCGGACTGGCGGGAATCTTGGTCTGTTCGTTCCTGGGTGGCATGAAAGCAGTGACCTGGACGCAGGTCGCGCAGTACATCGT
>JAHEDO010000279.1 GCA_024641185.1 Burkholderiaceae bacterium
AGGCGCCGAGTCGGGTCGCGCCGGCCGGGATCGCAAGGCGTTTGCGCGCCGCGGTCCTGTCGCTCGACCCCTGCGTCGCGTGGTCCGTCGTCGTCGAACCGGAGCGGGGTCGCGCCGATGCATGAGATGTCGCTGGCCGAGGGGGTGATCGGGATCGCCGAGGACGCGGCGCGGCGCGAAAACGCACGCCGGGTGCGCAAGGTGGTCCTCGAAATCGGTCGCCTGTCGGCGGTCGAACCGCAGGCGCTGGCGTTCTGTCTGGAGGTGGTGAGCCGTGGTACGCTGGCCGAAGGGGCGACGTTCAGCATCGTCGACATCCCGGGCGGCGGATGGTGCATGCGTTGCAGCCGCGAAGTCCCGATGGGGACCAGCTACGACGACTGCCCGCATTGCGGGAGCGGACAGGTGCAGATCGTTCGCGGCACCGAGAGGCGCGTACGCGAGCTCGAGATCGAGTAGCACGACGTCGGTCCGCGGACCCAACGACGAAAGGGCATCCGATGTGCAACGTCTGCGGCTGCGGGACGGGCGAAACCCGCATCGAAGGGCGTGAACCGACCGCCATGCGCGGCCACGATCATCCGCACAGCCACGCCGACGGCACGGTCCACAGCCATGCGCATGATCACGGCGCGGATCAAGGACATGCGCACCGGCATGATCACGCGGACTACGGGGCGGGCCCGGCCGGCGCGCACGCCCCCGGTCTCAGCCAGGCGCGGATGGTGCGCATCGAGCAGGACATTCTGGCGAAGAACGACGAGTACGCGAGAGCGAATCGTCAGCGGCTGGCCGAACGCGGCGTGTTCGCGCTGAACCTGGTGTCCGGTCCGGGCGCCGGCAAGACCGCGCTGCTGGTGCGCACGATCGAGGCGCTGGCGAAGCGCCTGCCGGTGACGGTGATCGAGGGCGACCAGCAGACCAGCATGGATGCCGACCGCATTCGGGAGGCAGGCGCGCGCGCGATCCAGATCAACACCGGCAAGGGCTGCCATCTCGACGCGCACATGGTCGGTCATGCGATCGAGTCGCTCGCACCGCCGGAGGGCTCGCTGCTGATGATCGAGAACGTGGGCAATCTGGTGTGCCCGTCGGCGTTCGATCTCGGCGAGGCACACAAGGTCGTGGTGCTGTCGGCGACCGAGGGCGAGGACAAGCCGTTGAAGTACCCGGACATGTTCCGCGCCGCCAGCGTGATGCTGCTCAACAAGATCGACCTGCTGCCGTATCTGCGCTTCGACGTCGACGTCGCGCTGGCCAATGCGCGCCGGGTCAATCCGGGGCTGCGCATCGTCGCTCTGTCCGCGCTCACCGGCGAGGGCTTCGACGACTGGCTGGCGTGGCTCGAACAGGGGGTGCGGGACGCCCGGCAGCAGGCGGCGGCAACCGTCGACGCCTTGCGCGCGCGCGTCACCGAACTGGAAGCGAGGCTCGCCGCTGCGCGCGGCTGAGCGACCGGTGCGGCGGTGCACACGATGGCCGCATCGGCGACACAATCGGTGCGCACGGACGAGCAGCGCAGGCGCATGTCGGTGCGGGGCGTGGTGCAGGGCGTGGGCTTTCGGCCGTTCGTGTTTCGCCTGGCCGGCCGCTACCGGATCGACGGCCACGTGCGAAACGACGGTTCCGGCGTGGTGATCGAGGCCCAGGGGCCGGCGACGACGCTCGACGCCTTCGAGCGCGCGCTGCGCGACGAGGCGCCGCCGCTCGCGCGCATAGACCGCATCGACACCCGGACGGTTCCCGCGCAAATGCCCGGCGGCTTCGCGGTACTGCCCAGCGGACCGGGCCCTGTGGCCACGGCGATCGGCCCCGACACCGGCGTGTGCGACGCCTGTCTGCGCGAGATGTTCGACCCGCGCGAGCGGCGCTGGCGCTACCCGCTGATCAACTGCACCCATTGCGGGCCGCGCTTCACGATCACGCACTCGCTGCCCTACGACCGCGCCCGGACCAGCATGGCGCGCTTTCCGATGTGCGCGGACTGCGAGCGCGAGTACCACGACGTCGGCGACCGCCGTTTTCACGCGGAGCCGATCGCCTGTCCGCGCTGCGGTCCGCCATTGCGCTGGATCGAAGCTCTCCCGCCGGCCGGCGCCGTGTCGCGCGCCGGCGATCCGTCCGGCGCCGATCCGAGCGGAGTCGATCCGGTATTGGCGGCCGTCGCGCGACTGCGCACCGGCGGCGTCGTCGCGATCAAGGGGCTGGGCGGTTTTCACCTCGCCTGTGAAGCGCGTGACGCCCACGCGGTGTCGCGGCTGCGTGAGCGCAAACAGCGCGAGGAGAAGCCGTTCGCGGTGCTGGCGTTGAACGCGGCCTCGCTCTCCGGGCTCGCCGACATCGAAAGCGTCGACGGCGACCTGCTCGCCGGTGCCGAGCGTCCGATCGTGCTGCTGCCCAAGCGTCCGGACTGCGACGCGCAACTCGCCGGGGTCGCGCCCGGATTGCACTGGCTCGGCGCGATGCTGCCGTACACGCCGCTGCACTACCTGCTGTTCCACGAATGGCTGGGCCGGCCGGCCGGCACCGGGTGGCTCGAGGCGCCCTGCCCCTGGCTGCTGGTGATGACCAGCGCGAACCCGCACGACGAACCGCTGGTGTGCGACGACGGCGAAGCGCTCCGCAGGTTGGCCGGGATCGCCGACGCGATGCTGACGCACGGCCGCGACATCGTCGTGCGCTGCGACGACACGGTGGTTCGACCCGGATCCGACCGCAAGCCGCAGTTCCTGCGCCGGGCGCGCGGGCAGACGCCGCGCGCGATCGCGCTGTCGCGAGCGACCCCGCCGGTGCTCGCAACGGGAGGCTGGCTGAAGAACACGGTCTGCCTGACCCGGGGCGACGAAGCCTTTGTTTCTCAGCACATCGGTGACCTCGACACCGCGGCGACCCGCGCGTTCCTCGAGGAGAGCGTCGCGCATCTGCGCAAGGTGATCGCGGTCGAGCCAGCGGCGCTGGCCCACGACCTGCACCCGGATTTCCATTCGAGCCGCTTCGCGGCGGCGCTGGCCGACGAGATGGGCCTGCCGCGGCTGGCGGTCCAGCACCACCATGCGCATGTGGCGGCAGTGCTCGCCGAGCACCGTGTCGACGAGCCGGTGGTGGGCCTGGCGCTCGACGGGGTCGGACTCGGCACCGACGGCGCCGCCTGGGGGGGCGAACTGCTGTGGGTCGACGGCGCCCGTTTCGAGCGACTGGGGCATCTGACGGCCCTTCGCCTCGCGGGTGGCGATCGCGCTGCGCGCGAGCCCTGGCGCATGGCCGCGAGCGCGCTGCACCTGATCGGCCGCGGCGACGAGATCGTCGAGCGCTTCGCGGACCAGCCGGCCGCACCGACTGTCGCGACGATGCTCGCACGCGGGCTGCACTCGCCTGCGACCCCGAGCCTGGGGCGGTGGTTCGACGCGGCTGCCGGCCTGCTGGGTGTGCGCGCGCTGAGCGGTTTCGAGAGCCAGGCGGCAATGGCGCTGGAGGGACTCGCCGCGACGCTCGCCCTGCCGCAGCGCACCGACGCGCTGTGGCGCATCGACGACGACGGCACGCTCGACCTGCGCCCGTTGCTCGTTGCGCTGGCAGACCTGGGTCCCGCTGCGCCGCGCGCGGGCGAGCGCGTGCCGACGGAGCGCGCGGCGTGGGGTGCCGCGCTGTTTCATGCGACGATCGGTGACGCGCTGACGGCCTGGGCCGCGGCGGCTGTGCGGCGACGCGCGTGCACGCGGGTCGCGGCCGGCGGCGGCTGCATGCTGAACGCGCTGGTTTCGC
>JAHEDO010000280.1:0-1181 GCA_024641185.1 Burkholderiaceae bacterium
GCGCGTCGTCCGCGTCGAGGATCGAGAAGCTCGACTTCAGCCCCAGGCGCTTGCAGTCGCGCCGCAGCATCTGCACGCCCAGCGAGTGGAAGGTGCTGACCAGCGGGCGCTCCTTCTCGGGCAGTTTCACCAGCTTCACAAGCCGCTCGGCCATCTCGCGCGCGGCCTTGTTGGTGAAGGTGATCGCGGCGATGGCCGTCGGCTGCACGCCGGCCTCGACCAGGTGCGCGATCTTTTGCGTGATGACTCGCGTCTTTCCGCTGCCGGCGCCCGCGATGACGAGGCAGGGGCCGTCGAGATGGCGTATCGCCTCGCGCTGGGCGGGGTTCAGTGAATGGGATGACACGCAGTCAGGCTTTCGAGGCGTCGACGCCGGACGGCCGGCTCACCGGCACGAATGGCACGAATGGCACGAACGGCACGAACGGCACGAACGGCACGAACGGCATCCGGACACGACCGACGCGCTGAACACCCGGGCGCCGACCTGCGATGATAGGCAATGCGCCGGCGCGTCCCGATCCGGAACGCATATTGCATGGTGTCGATCGATGCGGCTTCGTTACCCAAATTCCTTCTCCAAGGTGCTCTTCGCGGGTTTCGTACTGGCGATCCTGCCGCTGATCGCCGGCCTGGTGGCCGACACTGTCGCCATCGAGCGACTCGCCGGCCAGAGCCGCCAGGCGCTTTTCGGCGCGGCCCGCATCGCGCACGGAAGCCGTCAGCTCGCCGACTCGATCACCGCCCTGGAGCGTTCGGCCCTGCAGGGGCTCGTCCTGAACGACGACGATCTGTGGCAGGCGTACCAGAGCCGGCACGCGGAGTTCGTCTCGCGCGTCGGCGAGTTCGGTGGACTGCGCCTGGATCCCGACACCCGACGCTTGCTGGCGACGCTCTCGGACGAGGAGGCGAGCATACACGCGGAGATCGGCGCCCGCAGCCTCGGCAAGCTCGATCCGGCCGCGCTTTCCACCCGCTACGCGAGTCTCTTCGAATTCGGCCAGCAGCTCTTGATCCAGGCCAACGAAGGGGTCGACCGCGAGGCCGATTCCATGCAGGCCATGGCCACACAAGCCGAGTCGAGGGCATGGCTGCTGCTCGCCGTCACCCTTCCGCTCGCCCTTCTCCTGGTGGCGAGCTTCACTCACCTGCTCGCTCGACCCATTTCACAGCTGAACGCG
>JAHEDO010000280.1:1191-3757 GCA_024641185.1 Burkholderiaceae bacterium
TGGAGAGCGTCATTTCGAGCGCAAGATCGAGGTCGATGGCCCCGACGACCTGAAACAGATCGGTGAACGCCTCGAGTGGTTGCGCCTGCGCCTGGCGCAGCTGGAGGAGCAGAAGAGCCGATTTCTGCGTCACGTCTCGCACGAGCTGAAGACACCGCTGACCGCGCTGCGTGAAGGTTCCGACCTGCTCGCCGAGGGTGTCGCCGGACGGCTTTCGCCCCGGCAGCAGGAAATCGTCGTGATCGTACGTGAGAACAGCGTGCACCTGCAGCGACTGATCGAGGACCTGCTGCGTCACGGCGAGTCGGAATTCCGCGCGACCGAACTGAAGATCCAGCCGGTGCACCCGGCCCGGATAATGGACGAGGTGGCGGACAAGCAGCGCATCGCACTGCAGGCGCGGGGACTGAATCTGCATCGGACCGGTGGTGATTTCACGATGCAGACCGACCCGGACCGGTTGCGCGTCGTGCTCGACAACCTGCTGTCCAACGCGGTGAAGTTCTCGCCGAAAGGGGGCAACATTCATCTCAGCGCACGGGAGTCGACTGGAATGGTTCACCTCCGGGTGCTGGACGACGGGCCGGGCATCGACGCATCCGACATGCCGCACGTGTTCGATGCGTTCTACCGGGGAAGCGCACGCGCCGAAGGAGCGGTGAAGAGCACCGGACTGGGACTGTCGATCTGCCGGGACCACGTGCGCGCCCTGGGTGGAACGATCGAGATCGGTGACGGACGAGGCGACTTTACCGTGGTACTGCCCAGGGGAGAGCGATGAACCGATCCGCCCGCGTGATGCGCTGGGGACTGCTGGTCGTGTGGCTGGCCGGATGCGGCACCTTGCCCGCCCCCGAGGGCCTCGACCCGTACTGGATCCGGCCTGGCGTAAAGCGGCCCGCCAGCGAGGCGGTGTCGCTGCTGCACTACTACGACTACCTTCACGGCCTGCCCGCCGCGGACCAGGAGGTGGAGAAGGCGCTGCAGCGCCAGGCGTGGATCGAAGACAGGTCGGATTTCCGGCGCATCCAGTACGCGGTGGCCTTGAGCGGCCCGACGGCGTCCGCGGCGGAGCGTCGCCAGGCGTTCGAATTGCTGGAGCCGCTGGCGCGCAACGCCGAGGACCCAGATTCGGAATTGCACCTGCTCGCCGAAGTGCTGTTCCGCGCAGAGGACAGCGAACGCGGCAGGATGGCGGCGATCGAGCGACTCGAGCGCGAGCGCGGAGCGACGAAGGGGCTCGAGCGCAGACTCGATGCGACGAAGGGGATCGAGCGCAGACTCGAGGCGATGAAGAATCTCGAACGCAGGCTCGACGAGCTCGAACGAAAGCTCGCGGCGATGCAGGAGCTCGAACGAAAGCTCGCGGCGATGCAGGAACTCGAACGCAAGCTCGAGGCGATGAAGGAGATCGAGCGCAGTCTCCTGCAGCGCGATCGCGGGGAAACTCCGGGGACCAAACCGTGAGCACCGCGAAACTCCTGCTGGTGGACGACGACCCGGACCTGCTGCGCCTGCTGGCGATCCGCCTCGAGGCCGCCGGCTACGAGGTGGCCACGGCCGACAGCGGTGCCACCGCCCTGGCCCGGCTTGCGGCGGAGCGACCCCAGCTTCTGGTCACCGACATGCGCATGCCGGCCATGGACGGCAATGCGCTGTTCGACGCGGTGAGGGCATCCCATCCGATGCTGCCGGTGATCGTTCTGACCGCGCACGGCACGATTCCGGAAGCGGTCGCCGCGACGCGGCGCGGCGTGTTCAGTTACCTCACCAAGCCCTACGATCCGAAGGACCTCCTGGAACAGGTGGCGCAGGCGTTGCGCCTGTCGGCTTCGGCGACGACGCCGGACGACGGCGGGTGGCGAGCCGACGTCGTCACCCAGAACAGCGCGATGGAGGACCTCCTCACCCGGGCCAGGCTGGTCGCCGAGGGCGACGCCAGCGTACTGCTGCGGGGCGAGTCGGGCAGCGGAAAGGAAGTGCTGGCGAAGGCGATTCACCGGGCCAGCCCGCGCCGCGGCGGGCCCTTCGTCGCCGTCAATTGCGGCGCGATCCCCGAGAACCTGCTCGAGCCGGAACTGTTCGGCTACGTGAAGGGCGCGTTCACCGGTGCGAGTCGCGATCATCGCGGACTGCTCAGGGAGGCCGACGGCGGCACCCTTTTTCTCGACGAGATCGGCGACATGCCGCTGCCGCTGCAGGTCAAGCTGCTGCGCGTGCTCGAGGAGCGGGAAGTGCGTCCAGTGGGGGCGGCGCGCAGCTACGCGGTGAACGTGCGGCTGATCAGCGCCACGCACCGGGACCTGGAGGCGGAGATGGCCGAAGGCCGCTTCCGCAGCGACCTGTTCTATCGGCTGAACGTGATCACCCTCGAGATTCCGTCGCTGGCGCAGCGGCGCGACGACATTCCCCTGCTGGCCAATCATTTCCTGCGCCGGCTGGCCGCCCGGTATCACAAGGACATCAACGGTTTCGCGCCGGAGGCGATGGAACTGCTGGTGCGGGCCGCCTGGCCCGGAAATGCGCGGCAGCTGCTCAACGTGGTGGAGCAGGCCGTGGCGCTTTC
>JAHEDO010000061.1 GCA_024641185.1 Burkholderiaceae bacterium
CCTTTGCGCCGCTGATTCACATAGAGAGGTCGAAATGCGCCGGATTCATACGCTGCTAATCGCCAACCGTTCGGAGATCGCGATCCGCGTGATGCGCGCCGCGGCCGAACTCGGCATTCGCACGGTGTCGATCTACTCGAACGAGGACCGCTTCGCGCTGCACCGGTTCAAGGCGGACGAGAGCTACCTGGTCGGCGAGGGCCGCAAGCCGCTGCAGGCCTATCTCGACATCGACGACGTGATCCGCATCGCCAAGCTGTCCAAGGCCGATGCGATCCATCCGGGCTACGGGTTCCTCTCCGAGAATCCGGACTTCGCGCGCGCCTGCGCGGACGCGGGCATCGCCTTCGTGGGCCCGACGCCGGAAGCGATGACGACGCTGGGCAACAAGGTCGCCGCGCGCAACGCGGCCGCTGCCGCGGGCGTGCCGGTGATGCCCGCGACCGATCCGCTGCCCAAGACGCTCGTGCCGGATGACGCCGGCCCGGAAGCGATCGCCGCCGCGCAGGCCGCGGACCTTGCACGGTCGCTCGAGATGGCCGCGGCGATCGGCTATCCGCTGATGCTCAAGGCGAGCTGGGGCGGAGGCGGGCGCGGCATGCGCGTGATCGAGTCCGGGGCCGACCTCGAGGCGCAGCTCGAGGTCGCCCGACGCGAGGCGGGCGCCGCCTTCGGCAACGACGAGGTCTACCTCGAGAAGCTCGTTCGCAACGCGCGCCACGTCGAGGTCCAGATTCTCGGCGACACGCACGGAAACACCGTCCATCTGTTCGAGCGCGACTGCTCGGTGCAGCGGCGCAACCAGAAGGTGGTCGAGCGCGCGCCCGCGCCCTACCTGGACGACGCACAACGCGGGGAGCTCTGCGAGGCCGCACTGCGCCTGGCCCGCGCGGTGCGCTACACGCACGCCGGAACCGTCGAGTTCCTGATGGACGCCGACACCGGCAAGTTCTACTTCATCGAGGTCAATCCGCGGATCCAGGTCGAGCACACCGTGACCGAGCAGGTCACCGGCATCGACATCGTCAAGGCGCAGATCCGGATCACCGAGGGCGCGCGCATCGGCGCGCCGGACGGGCCGGTGCCGGCTCAGCCGGACATCCGCCTGAACGGCCACGCGCTGCAGTGCCGGATCACCACCGAGGACCCTGAAAACAACTTCACGCCCGACTACGGGCGCATCTCGGCGTATCGCAGCGCGGCGGGCTTCGGTCTGCGGCTGGACGGCGGCACCGCGTACTCGGGTGCGGTGATCACTCCCTACTACGACTCGCTGCTGGTCAAGGTCACCGCGTGGGCGCCCACCGCGGCCGAGGCGATCCGCCGGATGGACCGCGGCCTGCGCGAGTTCCGCATCCGCGGAGTGGCCACGAACCTGCAGTTCGTCGAGAACGTGATCAACCACCCGAAGTTCATCGCCGGCACGGTCACGACGCGCTTCATCGACACGACGCCCGAGCTCTTCCGTTTCGCCAGGCGACGCGACCGCGCGACGCGGATCCTGCGCTATCTGGGCGACGTGACGGTCAACGGGCACCCGGACATGAAGGGGCGCGTCAAGCCCGACCTGTCGCACGCGCACCTGCTGCTGCCGGCCACCGACCTCACCGTGGCGCCGCCCCCGGGCACGCGCACGCTGCTCAAGCAGCTCGGACCCGAGAAGCTCGCGCGCTGGATGCTCGCGGAGAAGCGCACGCTGCTGACCGACACGACGATGCGCGACGCGCACCAGTCGCTGCTGGCCACCCGGATGCGCACCGTCGACATGCTGCGCATCGCGCCCTACTACGCGCGGATGCTGCCCGGCCTTTTCTCGCTCGAGTGCTGGGGCGGTGCGACCTTCGACGTGGCGCTGCGCTTCCTGAAGGAGGACCCGTGGCAGCGCCTTGCGCAGCTGCGCGAGGCGGTCCCCAACGTGATGCTGCAGATGCTGCTGCGCGCCTCCAACGCGGTCGGGTACACGAACTACGCGGACAACGTGGTGCGCTACTTCGTGCAGCAGGCCGCGAACAACGGCATCGACGTGTTCCGGGTATTCGACTCGCTGAACTGGGTCGAGAACATGCGGGTGGCGCTGGACGCGGTGCTCGAGACCGGTGCGCTGTGCGAGGGCGCGATCTGCTACACCGCGGACGTCTATGACCACAGCCGAAAGTACGACCTGCGCTACTACGTCGGCATCGCCAAGCAGTTGCAGAAGGCCGGCGTGCACGTGCTCGGCATCAAGGACATGGCCGGCGTGTGCCGCCCGCGCGCGGCGCGGCTGCTGGTGAAGGCGCTCAAGGAAGAGACCGGGCTGCCGATCCACTTCCACACGCACGACACCAGCGGAGCGGCGGCGGCCGCGGTGCTGGCGGCGATCGAGGCCGGCGCCGACGCGGTCGACGGCGCGCTCGACTCGATGAGCGGGCTGACCTCGCAGCCCAACCTCTCGGCGATCGTCGCGGCGCTCGCGGGCGACGAACACGATCCCTGCTGGATCGGGGGCAACTCGCGCCAGCCGTCGGGCGTCGACCTGGACGCGATGCGCTCGATCGCGCACTACTTCGAGGGCGTGCGCAGGCTCTATACGCCGTTCGAGTCCGACGTGCGCGCCGGCACCGCCGATGTCTACAACCACGAGATGCCGGGCGGCCAGTACACGAACCTGCGCGAGCAGGCCCGCGCCACGGGGCTGGAGCATCGCTGGCCCGAGGTGGCGCAGGCCTACGCGCAGGTGAACCGGCTGTTCGGAGACATCGTCAAGGTCACGCCGACCTCCAAGGTGGTCGGCGACATGGCGCTGTCGATGGTCGCCAACGACCTCACGCCACAGGACGTTCTCGACCCGGACCGCGAGATCGCGTTCCCCGAATCGGTCGTGTCACTGTTCCGGGGCGAGCTCGGCTTTCCGCCGGACGGATTTCCGCCCGGCCTGTCGCGCAAGGTCCTGAAGGCGGATCCGCCGACGCCGTATCGGCCGGGCGACGCAATGCCCGACGTCGACCTCGACGCCGCGCGCCGCGACGCGGAGAAGGCCGCGGGCCATCACGTCAGCGACACCGATCTGGCGTCGTACCTGATGTACCCGAAGGTGTTCAAGGACTATTCCGAGCATCGGCGACACTTCGGCGACGTCGGCGTCCTGCCCACCGGCGCGTTCTTCTACGGCATGGCCGAGCGCGAGGAGATCGCGGTGGACATCGATCCGGGCAAGACGCTGGTGGTCCGGATGCAGGGGACCGCGCCCGCCGACGAGGAAGGCGTGATCAAGGTCTTCTTCGAACTGAACGGCCAGCCCCGCACGATGCGCGTCGAGAAGGCGGGCGCGAAGACGGCGCCGAAGAAGCCGCAGGCCGATCCCGACAACCGGTCGCATGTGGCGGCGCCGATGCCCGGCATGGTCGTCACCGTGTCGGTCAAGACGGGGCAGTCGGTGAAGGCCGGCGACCCGCTCGTGTCCATCGAGGCGATGAAGATGGAGACGCAGATCCGCGCGGAGCGCGACGCGACGGTCAAGGCGATCCACGTGCGCACGGGCGAGACGATCGCGGCGAGGGACCTGCTGGTGGAACTGTCGGGCTGAGGCTGCGCGGCGGGCGCCCTGCCGATGCGGATCCGCCACAGACCGAGCCCGCAGGACGCGGCAGCTGGCCGCCGGTGGCGTCCAGCGCACCGTTCGGCCCCCCGCTTTTGACCCTGGCGCCCCGGTTTTCCAGAATCGACGAAGTTCAACGTCGATATAGGGGTGCCGCGATGGATGCCAAGCTGCTCGTGGCCGGGGCGATCTTCTCCGGCATCGTGATCTACTGCGTGCTCGCGTACAACCGGCTGGTCGAGCTGCGCGCGCAGATCGCCAATGCGTTCGCGCAGATCGAAGTCCAGTTGCGACGCCGATTCGACCTGGTGCCGGCGCTCGTCGAGGTTGCCCGAAGGTACATGGAGCACGAGCGCGCCACGCTCGAGGCGGTGATCGTGGCCCGCAATTTCGCCGCGCACGCGACGCAACGGGCAGCGGCGGCGCCCGGTGACATGGCAGCGATGCAGGGGCTGTCGGCGGCAGCAGGGGCGCTCACCGACTCCCTCGGGCGGCTGATGGTGGTGGCCGAAGCGTATCCGGACCTGAAGGCCGACGAGCGGATGAGCCAACTGTCCGAAGAGCTGTCGAGCACCGAGAACCGGATCGCTTTCGCTCGCCAGGCGTACAACGACGCGGTGATGGACTACAACGTCGGCATCGGCGTGTTCCCGGTGACCCTGATCGCGACGATGTTCCGGTTCACGCCCTCGCGACAGCTGAATTCCGTCGAGATACCGGCCCAGCGCGAGGCAGTCCGAGTCCAGTTTTGAGATTTTTCGAGCACCAGGCGCAGGCGCGGCGCGCCAGTCGCCGGCTGCTCTGGCTGTTCGCGCTCGCCGTCGCTCTGATCGTTGTCGCGGTCAATGTCGCGTGCGCGCTGGCGCTCGCGCTGATCGATCCGTGGATGTGGCGTGCTTCCGGCTCGGTGGCAGGCTTCGTCGCCGCGCTGCCCAGGTACTTCTTCGAGACCAACACCGCGGTCGTGCTGCTGTTCATCGTCGGCGGCGCGCTGATCGAGGGCGTTCGGCTGCGGGACGGCGGTGCCGCAGTCGCGGACATGCTCGGCGCCCGTGCGGTCCCGGCCGATCCGGGCGACGCGGCCCAACGGCGACTGCGCAACGTCGCGCAGGAGATGGCGATCGCCGCCGGCGCGCCGATCCCGGCGCTCTACGTCCTCGACGACGAGTCGGCGATCAATGCCTGCGCGGCCGGTCACGACGGGCGGGACGCCGCGGTGATCGTGACGCGCGGGGCGCTCGACAAGCTCACGCGCGACGAATTGCAGGGCGTCTTCGCGCACGAGATGGCGCATGTGCTGCACGGCGACCTCCGGCTGAACCTGCGCTTGAGCGCGTACGTCTATGGCGTGCTGATCGTGTTCCAGTTCGGTCGCGCGATGATCGGCTACAGCCGTGCCCCCGCCGGCGCGCCGCGGGTGGAGGGCCGGGGCGGACTGCTGGCACCGGCCGCCTTCGTGTTCGGACTGGCGATCATGGCGATCGGCGCGATCGGGTGGGTGGCCGCGCGTCTGCTGCAGGCCGCGGTCGGGCGCCAGCGCGAGTTCATGGCCGACGCCACCGCGGTGGGGTTCACCCGCCTGGCCGACGGGTTGGGCAACGCGCTGCGCAAGGCGCTGACACTGGCCGGCGAAGGCGCGGCCGGACTCGCGAACCCCGCGGTCGCGACCACCGCTCACGCGTGGATGGTCGCGCCGGACCGCTTCGCGGGACTCTTCGCGACGCACCCGCCGCTCGCCGAGCGCATCCGCCGCATCTTCGGGCGCTCGATGCGGGCACTGCCGGTCGTCGTCCTGGCCGAGCAGGCGGAGCCGGGCCCCGCCGAGGCGATGCGTGCAGCCTCCGATGCGCCGATCCGCTTCACTTCCGAGGCCGACCTGCGAGCGGTGTCTGCTGTCCAGGCCTTCCCCAACGCTGCGCAAGGCGTCCCACAGGCGGCGCAGGGCGTCCCACAGCCGGCGGCCGCCGCGCCGGCACCGAGCGGCTGGCCGGCGCAATGGCATCTGGCGGCCGCCGCGATCAGGCGTCCGGTGGCGGCGCGGCGGGTGGTGCTGGCGCTGCTCGAGCCGGGGCGTACGGGCCTGCTGCATCTGCCGGCGTGGCGCGCGAACATTCCGCTGGAGCCGGCCACGCTCGACCCCGCGGCGCGACAGGCCCTGCTCGAGATTGCCGCGGGCACCCTGCGGCAGGACCCGGCGCCCGCACGCGCGCAATTGCTGCGCCAGGCGCGACGACTGATCGAGTCTGACAACCGTGTGACGCTGCTCGAGTTCGCGTACTACCTGACGCTGGCCGACCGTCTGGGTCTGCGCGACCGGCCGGCCAGGCCGAGGCCGGGCGGCGGTCGGACCGCCGCCGGCGCGGCGCTCGCCTTGCTGGTCCGCGCCGCACTGCAGTGGCCCGGCTCGTCGCTGCCCGCGTCGACCGAGGAACTGGCGCACGCACTGGCCCGCGCCGAGCGGTCCTGGGACCGACCGTTGCCGGCACCCGGAGCGGCGCGTTCGACCGGTGCGCTGATGCACGCGATCGACGCGATCGACGTGCTGGGGCCGCTCGATCAGGCACTCGCGATCAAGGCGCTCGCGGCGGCGCTCGGCGACGAACCGGCGCCCCGACCCGCGGCCGGGCGGGTGAACGATTCGGCGCTACGATCCGCGGCCGGATGGGTGAACGATCCGGCGCCCCGATCCGCAGCCGGATGGGGCAATGGTCCGGCGACCACGTCCGCCAACGGCCGCGGCTTCGACGAAGCGATCGGCCGCGGGCATCCGGAGGTTGCCGCGCCGCCGGTCGACCCGGGGCAGGGCGCGCTGCTGCGGGCGCTGTGCTTCGTCTGGGGCGTGCCGCTGCCGCCGCGGCTCGACCCGACACCGCCGGCGCTTCGCACCGGCGAGCTGCCGGCGATGGAGATGGCGGCGTCGGCCGGCTGACCGGATGCGATCGCCGCGCACGATCTGCTCCCGCGATTCACAAGCTGCGTCGTGTCAATGACAAATCTAAATTTCACGCGTCGGACCATTCGGTAACGTATGTTCTATGCTGAACAACGCCTTCCGGATGACCTGGGTCAATTGGGTGCTTTCACTCGCGGTCGCGGTGCTCGGATTGCTGGCGATGTCGGGCGTCGAATCGCGCAACGCGCGCGTGCAGATCGTCGCATCGAACGGTGATTCGATCGGCGCGCAGAGCGAACTGCGGGGAGAGAGTCGGGAAATGCTGGCTGCAGACGACGGCCCGACTCATCGAACGGGCGGCCAGCCGTTGGCGAGTCGCATCACCCTGCCGTCTGCGCGGTGAGTTCGCGCACGACCTCGTCCTTTCGCACCTTGCCCAGCGCGGTCTTCGGCAGCGACTCGACGAACACGACGCGCTTCGGAAACTTGAAGCGTGCGAGGCGCTGCTCGAAGAGCGCGAGCACGTTCCCCGCGTCGAGCGCGGCGTCGGGTCTGCGCACGATCACCGCCACCGGGACCTCGCCCCAGCGCTGGTCGGGGATGCCGACCACGGTGAAGTCGACGATGTCGGCGCAGTCCGCGAGCACGCTCTCGAGTTCCGCCGGATAGATGTTCTCGCCGCCCGACACGATCATGTCCTTCGAGCGGCCGACCACCCAGTAGAAGCCCTCGTCGTCCTGGCGCGCGAGGTCGCCCGTGTGGTACCAGCCGTCCTGCAGCGCGGCGGCGCTCGCTTCGGGTCTGCCGAAGTAGCCTCGCATCAGGTTCGGACCGCGTACGCGGATCTCGCCGACCTCGCCGCGCGGCGCCTCGGTGCCGTCGGGCGCGGTGAGCCTGATCTCGCAGTGCATCGCCGCGAGCCCTGCGCTGCCCACCTTGCGCGCCGCGTCCTCTGCGCGCAGGTAGATCGCGATCGGGCAGGTCTCGGTCGACCCGTAGACCTGTCCCGCGGGAACCCCGCGCGCGATCCACGGTGTCAGCAGCGACACCGGCAGCACCGACGATCCGGTGTTGACCATCCGCAGCGAAGAGAGGTCGGCACGCGGCCAGTCGGGGTGGGCGAGCAGCGCGGCGATGGTCGCCGGCACCAGCAGCGTCAGCGTCGGGCGTCGGGCGGCGATGTCGGCGAGCGTCTGCCCGGCATCGAAGCGGCGGTGCAGCGTCACCCGCGCGCCCACGTAAAGCGCGGGCACCAGCATGATGTTCAGGCCGCCGACGTGGAACAGGGGCAGCCCCATCAGCACGTGGTCGTCGCTGGTCAGGTCGTGGGCGTGGATCGAATTGATGCAGTTCCACTGCAGCGCGCTCTGCGTGAGCACCGCGCCCTTGGGCTCGCCGGTCGTGCCGGACGTGTAGACGAGCAGCAGGTCGTCGTCGAGGTGGCCGTCGTGCGGGATCGCGGCGGTGTCGGCGAGGTCCATCGCCTCGCAGGCGGGCAGCCACTCGCGTTCGAGGCTCGCGCCGTAGAGTTCGGGCAGCGCGTCGCGCAGCGCGGCGACCCGGTCGGCGAACGCGTCCTCGAAGATCAGCAGCCGTGGCGCGCAGTCCTGCAACTGCTTCGCGTGCTCGGCTGGCGCGAGCCGGAAGTTCAGCGGCGCGAGCATCGCGCCGATGCGCGCGAGCGCGAACAGCAGCACCAGGACCTGAGGATGATTGAAGCCGAGGAAGGCGACGCGATCGCCCCTGCGGATGCCTGCCTTGTGCAGCGCCAGCGCGGCGGCCCGGACCATGCGCTCCAGCGCGGCGTAGCCGATGTCCTCGCCGTCGAAGTGGATCGCAGGCGCGTCCGGCCGCTGCTCTGCCCAGACGCTGATGCAGCGGGAGAGGTTCAATCGTCTCCCTCGCCGTGCTCGTAGAGCGCCTCGCGCCCGATCCGGTCCAGGCACAGCTCGGCGGTCCACGGAAGCATCAGGCTGCCGCATCGGGAGTCACGGTACAGCCGCTCCAGCGGCAGGCTCTTGAGCATCGACTGTCCGCCGCAGGTGCGGATCGCGAGCTGGCTGACCTGGTTGGCGTTCTCCATGATCGTGTACTGCGCCGCGAAGGCGCGCAGCCGAACGTCCTTGGGCGGATCGACCCTGGCCTCGGAGAACGCGCGCAGGAACAGCGCGCGGGTCTGCTCGAGCATGATCTGCATCTGGGCCACGGTGATCTGCTTGGTCGGGAACATCCGGCGCTTCACGCGCGGGCCCATGCCTTCGATCTCGCCGCGCAGGTAGCGCACGGTGAACTCGAAGGCCGCGATCGCGATGCCCATGTAGGTGGGCGAGAGCGTCATGAACATGTGCGGCCAGCGGGATGCGGCCTGGTAGTACACGCCGCGCGGCATCAGTTGCGCGTTGTCGTCGACGAACACGTCCTCGAAGATCAGCGTGCGCGACACGGTGCCGCGCATGCCGAGCGGGTCCCAGTCGCCCATGATCGAGAAGCCGGGCGTGTCCTTGGGCACCGCGATGTACATCGAGTCGCGCACCGACGCGCCTTCCTTGTGCTCGGTGCAGAGCACACCGTAGTAGTCGGCCGAGCCGGCGAGCGACGCGAAGATCTTCTTGCCGTTGAGCAGCCAGCCGCCGTCGACCTTGGTCGCGCTCGTTCCGAATGGCGCCTTGCCCGCCGCGGCCGCGGTGCCTTCGGAGAACGGCTGCGCGTAGATCGCGCCGTCCTCGACGATGCGACGAAAATGCAGTGAACGGTATTCCTCGTGCTGCGCGCGCTGTTCGCCGGTCATGTCGAGCGCGTCGGCGAGTACGCCGGGCCACATCGACGAACAGGCGTGCATGTTGAAGGTGAGCGCCGTCGCGCCGCAGTACTTGCCGATCGTCGCGGACACCAGCGCGTAGGTGAACAGGTCGGCGCCCCAGCCGCCGTGCGACTTCGGCACGCACAGCCGCAGCAGGCCCGCGTCGCGCATGTCGTCGTAGTTCTCGGTCGGGAAGACCGCATCGCGGTCGTAGCGCTCGGCGCGGGCGGCGAACTTCGTCCGGCCGAGCTCATCGGCGATCGCGATGTATTCGCGCTGTTCGTCGGTCAGCGGCCAGGACGAGCCCGCGACCGTGTAGCGCGGATCGACGTCGGCGGTGGCCGGCACGGAGGTGGCCGCGGTCATTGGATGCTCCCGATGAAGGATTCGATCGCCTCGCAAAAGGCCTGTGGATTTTCGATGGGGGCGAGGTGGCCGAGGCCGGGCAGGCAGCGGTAGACCGCGCCCGGGATCTTCGTGGCCATCTTCTCGAGCACCGCGGGCGGCGCGGTGCGGTCGTCCTCAGCCGCCAGGCAAAGCGTCGGCACCGCTATGAAGGGCAGCTGCGCGCGCCGGTCGAAGTGCACCAGCGCCGCGATCGCCTTTCGGTAGGTGACCGGTGGGACCGCCGCCATCAGCTCGGTCGCGGCGCGCGCCGCGTCGGCGCCCGCGGCCGGGCCGAGCAGCCCGGGGACCACGCGCCGCGCGACGTCGGTCATCGTCCGTCCCTCGTCAAGCGGGCGGGTGCGCTCCTCGACGAAACGCCGCTGGAAGTCTCCTTCGGGGCTGCCGAACGCGGGGCTCGTGTGGGCGAGCACCAGTCCCGCGACACGTTCGGGCGCGAGCGCGTAGAGCTCCTGCGCGACCATCCCGCCCATGCTGTGACCCACCGGAATGCATCGCTCGACACCTTCGCGCTCCAGCGTGTCGAGCAGTGCCTGCGCGACGCGCGCGAGCGTGTACGGCTCGATGGCGGCCGTGCCGCCGTAGCCCGGCTGGTTCCACGCGAGCGCCGGCCAGCCTCGGCTGCGGAAGTGTTCGACGTGCCACGCGAAACCCGCGGCACCGCCGCCGATGCCGTGCAGCATCACGATCGTGGGACGGCTGGCGCTGGCGCCGGGCGCCGCGCCATCGACGCGGGTCGCAGCCGCGGTCATGCGAGTTCGCCCTGGAGGGCGCCGTCGACGACGATCGGCGTGCCGTCGAGCTCGACGCTGCAGCCGCGCATCGGCAGGTCGAAGTGGCCGAGGGTGTGACGGCCGGCGACTTCGTTGGCGCCGGTGGAGTAGAGGAAGTTGCCGGCGAACGCGCGCAGTTCGGTGCCGTTGAAGTCGCGCTTGTCGTACATCGCGAGCGAGTCCCAGCGCGCCGCCGGGTTCATGCCCCAGCCGACGTGGGACACGGCGTACGCCTCGCGGTCGCCCCAGGCCGCGAAGTAGCTGCGCATCAGCTGGGCGTCGAGGCTGTCGCCGGCAATGTCGACGATGTAGTCGTTCTCGATCGTGAGCGCGATTTCCGACTCGAGGTAGCGCTTGAAGGTGAGGTTGACGTCGCCCGGCGCCATCACCAGTCGCCCGTTGACGCTTCCCGCGCCGGGAAAGCACAGGCACAGCCCGCCAGGCCAGTGCGCGATGCTGCCGGGTCGCTCGGTGTAGCCCCACACGCCCCCGACGCGGGCGTCCTCGACGCTGATCGCGAGATCGGTGCCGGCATTCGACCGCACGCGCATGGTCCTGGCGGCGCGCAGCATCCGCATCCCCTGCTTGACCTTGGGCTCGAGCGCGGTGTCCGGTGCGAGCCGCTCGAGCATCTCCGGGTGCTCGTTGGACACCATCAGCACCCGCGCGCCGCCCTTCAGGATGTCCGGCAGCTCAGGCGCATGCAGCAGCCCCTCGACGGTGCAGTCGACCACGAAGGTCGACTGCGCGAGTGCGGCGATCGCCGGGCCGAGCCGTTGCAGCGCGTCGGACGCGCCGGTCGAGCGCACCGGCACCGGCGCGCTCTGGCGCGGCGTGGGTACCTTGACGTGAAAGGGGCGGCCGCCGAGCCGCGCGAGCGCGAGTTCGGCGAGCTGCACGTTGAGTTCGCGCGACTGCGTCTCGGAAAGGATCGCGCACGGGTCCCCGGGCGCCACCTTGCACAGCGCGAAGACCTGCGCGAACAGGTCGATCCATTTCGCCTCGATTCGATCGTTGAGCATTGCGTTTCCGTCGTCGGTCGGTTATGGTAAAACATGAATTTTCATATATCAACGCACACGAGTGGACGCCGAGCACGCCCGACCCGCCCAAGTGCATCCGACCGAAGGTTCGGCCTCGTCGCATGACCCGCGACATCTGCGCGACTGCCTCGGCATGTTCGCGACCGGGGTCACGATCGTCACGACGCAGGCCGCCGACGGCGGCTTCATCGGGCTGACCGCCAACAGCTTCAATTCGCTGTCGCTGGATCCGCCGCTGGTGCTGTGGAGCCTCGGGGTGCGCGCGGGCAGCCGCGACACCTTCCTGAGTGCGACGCACTTCGCGGTGAACGTGCTGTCGACGCGGCAATTGCCGCTGGCGATGCGCTTCGCGCGCGCCGGCACGAACCGCTTCGCCGGCGTGTCCGTGCACGCAGGCCTTGGCGGGGCGCCGCTGATCGACGGTGCGCTCGCGTGGTTCGAATGCGAGACCCGGACGCACTACCGGCACGGAGATCACCTGCTCTTCATCGGCGAGGTCAAGCGGTGCGCGCGCGCGCAGGGTTCCGGACTGGTCTTCCAGCAGGGCGGCTTCGGCGTCGCGGGCCCGATCGCGGAGGAGCCGCGGGAGTGACGCGAGGCGCGCCGGTTCGGGGGCGACGGTGAGCGCGAACGACGCCGACGGCGCGGGCTGGCGCGCCGACGACTATCTCCCGTATCTGCTGGCCCGCGCCGCGCACCACGTGGCCGGCGGCTTCCACGCCGGACTCCGGCGCCACGAACTGACGGTCTTCTCGTGGCGGGTGCTCGCGACGCTTTCGGACGGCAGGGGATACACGGTGGGCGAGCTTTGCGAGCGTTGCCTCGCGAAGCAGCCGACGGTCTCGAAGCTGATCGACCGGCTCGAGCGCGAGCGCTGGGTGCGGCGGCATCGCGACCGGGACGACGGTCGACGCGTGCTGGTCGAGATCACCGACGCCGGGCGACGCAAGATCGCCCCGGTGCTGGCCGAAGCGCGCGACTACGAACGCGCGATCCTTGGCGCGGGGGCGGCGTCCGAGCTCGAACGGTTGCGCTCGCAGCTGCAGGCCCTGATCGCACGCCATCGCGTGGCGCAGGAACGTCGCGCGGGTGCGCGCCCGGTCAGCGCCGACTCGCCGCGGCGCTCGCGACCCGCACCTGCGCCGTCGCGTTGAGGTCCTCGAGCACCTCCTGAGCCAGGCGCTGCACGATCCGCAACCGCTCGGGCGCACAGGCGTTGGTGTCGAAATCCATCGTCAGGCTGCGGCGGATTTCGAGTACGCGGCCGTTTCGCCTGAACTCCGAGCGGTAACGGAATCCGTCGCCGTCGATCGACAGGCCGCCCGGCAGATCGCGCAACTCGAGCCCGCGCGCAAGCCGCCAGCGCGCGCGCTCCTCGACGTGAGCCGGAATGCATACCGCCGCAGCGCTGCGGCGGCGCGCCGGAAGAAAGTCCGCTAGCGCCTGCTCGATCCCGCCTCCGACGGTCGACAGCGCGCGCAGTCGCGGCGCCGCATCGTCCGTCAGCATTCCGGAAATGCGACCGCTGATCTGCAGGCGGGCCGGCCCCGCATCGTGTTCACCGGCGTGGTCGTCGCCGCTTTCGAGCCTCGCCTGCACGACGATGCCGTCCGAGCGCAGCATCGCGTCGACGACGCGCTCGAGCACCGCCAGATCCGCGTTTTCGAACGAACGCCGCCGCGTGCCGGCGACCCATCCTCGCGCCGTGTCCTCGAGCCGGAAGCGGGCTTCGCCGTATGCGTCGATCTCGCCGGAGAGATCGATCGACTGAACGATCGGACGCTGCGGCGGCGTGCGCGACAGTTCACCGCTCTTGGTGATCAGTGCCGGCTTGTCCGACACCGCGGTGGGCAGCTCCCCGAACGGAATCGACGCCGCGCTGCTGTCGGCGAAGAGCTGCAACGCCGGGATCCAGGTCATCACATGATTGAGCACGCCGATCGTGGGAACCGCCGGTATCCGGTACGCGTTGGTCGCGTTGACCATCACCGGCGAGCTGTCGATGCCGACCGCCGCGAGCAGCGCCTCGAAAAGCATCGCATGATCCTTGCAGTCGCCCTGGCGATCTTCGAGCGTGCGCTGCGCCGGGTGCGGCACGACCGACGCGCGACCGAGGTAGGCGCCACCGTAGGCGACGTTGTTGCGCACCCAGTCGTACAAACGCGCGACGCGCTCGCGCGTGCTGCCGGCACCCATCGTCACGCGCCGCGCGAGTTCGCGGATCTGTGG
>JAHEDO010000062.1 GCA_024641185.1 Burkholderiaceae bacterium
TGCCGAAGCGCGTTCGACCCGCCTGCCGTGCCGCCGGTGCCGCCGGTGCCGCTCGGCGAAGCGCCGGGCGCGGCGACCGCCGGTGCGTTCGAGCCGGCCGCGGCCGGTTCCTGGAAATCGGGGGGCCGGAAGCGCAACGCGGCGTTGGGCACCTTGAGCACCGAATCTCGCGTGTCCGTGGTGATGCGCACGTTCGCCGTCATTCCGGGAATCAAGGACAGGTCCGGGTTCCCGGCCGACACCACCACCGTGTAGGTGACGACGTTCTGCACCGTGACCGCCGCCTTGCGCACCTGCACCACCTTGCCGGTGAAGTGGCGGCCGGGGAAGGCGTCGACGGTGAAGCTGGCCCCCTGACCGGGCCGGATCTTTCCGATCTCGGCCTCGTCCACCGAAGTGTCCACCTGCATGTCGCGAAGGTTGCGGGCGATGATGAACAGTTCGGGCGCCTGCAGGCTGGCCGCCACGGTCTGTCCTGCGTCCACCGAGCGCTTGATCACGATGCCGTCGACCGGGGCCCGGATCGTGGTCCGGTCCAGGTCGACACGGGACTGCGAGAGCTGCGCCTCGCGCTGCTTGACGGCGGCCTGCGCGCTGCGCGCCTGGGCCTCGGCGACCTGCTGCTGCGCCTGGGCGCTCCGGAGGTCTTCCACGCCGGCGTTGTAGGTCGCGCGAGCCTTCTCGAGCTCGGCCGAAGAGATGAACGAGCGCTCGACCAGCTGCTGCTTGCGGTCCAGGTCACGCTTGTCCTCCGCGAGATTCACCTCGGCGCGCGAGACCGCCGCCCGCGCCGCGCTCACATTGGCCTGCGCGGTGAGCACCTGGGCGCGCGCCGCGTCGACGTCGGCCTGCGACTGGCGCACCCGATACTCGAAGGTCTCGGGGTCGATGCGTGCGATCACCTGCCCCTTGCGCACTTCTGCGTTGTAGTCGACCAGCACTTCCTTGAGCTGGCCGGAAACCTGCGAGCCGACCTGCACCGAGGTGACCGGATTCAGCGTGCCGGAGGCCGACACACTGGCGGTGATCGGTCCGCGGACCACCAGCGCGGAGCGGTACTCGACGGCGGCCTTGCTCTGCTCGCGCTGCTTCCATCCGTAGTAGCCGGCCGCCGCGAGCGCCGCGACCAGGACGAGCACCAGCCAACGCTTGCGGCCGCCGCCTGCGCGGGGGGTCGTGCGGGCCATGAGCGAGTGGCGAGCCGGCGGGTCAGTCGCCGGCGATGAAACTGCCGGACTTTCCGCCGTGCTTCTCGAGCAGGCGCACGCCGTCGATCACCATGCCCCGGTCGGCGGCCTTGCACATGTCGTAGATCGTCAGCAGACCGACCTGCACCGCGGTGAGCGCTTCCATTTCGACGCCGGTCTTGCCGTTGCACTCGACCCGCGCGGTGCAGGCCACCGCGGCATCGGCGTCGCGGATCTGAAAGTCGACCGCGATCCGGGTGATCGCGATCGGGTGGCAGAGCGGGATCAGCTCGGAGGTGCGCTTGGCGCCCTGGATCGCGGCGATTCTCGCGATTCCGAGAACGTCGCCCTTGCCCGCGGAACCGCCGGCGATCATCGCGAGCGTCTTCGGGAGCATGCGGATCGCACCGGTCGCGACCGCGATCCGGTGAGTGGACTTCTTGTCCGCGATGTCGACCATGTGTGCCTGGCCGGCGGAATCGAAATGGGTCAGTGCGTTGCTCATGGCTCACCAGGGTGGGGCGACTATCATAGCAACACGATAGCCCCCGATCCCGGGCTTAACAATTGCTTACACATGGCGGCACGAACCACGCCGCCGTCCCCGGTACATTTACGGTGATGGAGTCAGAGCCCCGCATCCGCAGCAGGCTGCGCTCGGCGCTTCGGCGCGTGGCGGTGGCCGCGCTGGCGGTGTCGCTCGTCGCGGCCGCTCCGCCGGCGCTGCCGCAGATCGACAATCTGCCGCGTCTGGGCGACGCCGGCGACGAGGATCTTTCGCCGACGGCCGAGCGCAGGCTCGGCGAGGCGATCATGCGCGAGGTGCGTCGCGACGCGTCCGTGTCGGACGACGTCGAGATCACCGACTACCTGAACCGGCTGGGATCGAGACTCACCGGCACCGCCGCCGCGAGCGGCCACAGCTTCGAGCTCTTCCTGGTTCTCGACGGAACGCTGAATGCATTCGCGCTTCCCGGGGGGTACATCGGCGTGCACAGCGGCCTGATCCTGGCCACGCAGACCGAGTCGGAGCTGGCCTCGGTGCTCGCGCACGAGATGGGCCACGTCACGCAGCGGCACATCGCGCGCATGCTGTCGCAGCAGCGCCAGAGCTCGATCGGGATGCTGGCGGCCCTGGTGCTCGCCGCGCTGGCGGCGCGTTCCAATCCGCAGGCGGCGATGGGCGCGGCGACGATGGCGATGGGCGTGCAGCAGCAGCAGATGCTGTCCTTTTCGCGCGACGCCGAGCGCGAAGCCGATCGGATGGGCATCGAGACGCTGCGCGAGTCCGGCTTCGATCCGAACGGCATGGTCGCCTTCTTCGGCAGGATGCAGCAGGCCACGCGGATCTACGAGAGCTCCGCGCCGGCGTACATGCGCAGCCACCCGCTGACCGCCGAGCGCATCGCCGACATGCAGGCGCGCGTCCAGGAAGAGCGCTACCGGCAGCGCCCCGACAGCGTCGACTTCCGGCTGGTGCGCGCAAAGCTCAGGGCGCTCACTTCCCCGACCGTCGACGGCCTGAACTCGGCGCGCACGCAGTTCGAGCGCCAGCTTCGCGAGAAGACGACACCCGACGAGGCGGCGAGCTGGTATGGCATCGCGGTGACCGCCGTCGCCCAGCGCGATTTCCCGGCGGCCGATCGCGCGATCGCCGAAACGCGCAGCCGTCTGCCGGAAGGGCACCCGTTCGTCGAGCGGCTCGCCGCCGAGGCCCGCCTGCGTGCCGGCGACGCGTCGGGTGCGCTGTCGATCGCGCAGCGCGCCTCGGCACGTTTTCCGCGTGCGCGCGCGCTCTCGCACCTGCAGGCACAGGCGATGCTGGCGCTGCGCGACTTCGACAAGGCGGCGGGCTACCTTCAGGGGCAGCTCGCGGTCTATCGTTCGGACCCGGTGCTCTGGCGCCTGCTCGCGCAGGCCGAGAACGGCGCCGGCCGGCCCGCGCTCGCCCATCGGGCCGCGGCGGAGGACTACGCGCTGGTCGGCGGCTGGCCCGCCGCGATCGAGCAGCTCAAGCTCGCGCAGAAGAGCGGCACGCTCGATTTCTACACCGCGTCGCAGATCGACGCCCGGATCAAGGAGCTGCAGGCCGAGTACACGCGCGAGCAGGGCGACCGCCCGCCGGGGCACTGATCGTCGTCAGCGCGGCGCACGGGGCCTGCGCTCGAAGCTCGCCGGGGGGGCGGCCTGCGGTGGCAGGATCTCCAGCGTCCGGCCCAGCACGGTCAGTCGCAACGGGTGCTCGTCGCAACCGTCGGCGGTGTCGAGCGCGAGGCTGCCCAGATCCATGTCGTGGACCGCGCCCGGACCGAGGTCGGTCGCGATCATCAGGTCGCCGCCCTGGGTCCGCCACGCTGTGTCGACCCGCGACACCGGCTCGCCGGTGTGCGCGACCAGACGGGCGTGCGGCCCGCTGCCCAGCACGCGCAGGATCAGCGGCGCGAGATCCAGATCGACGAAGACGCGCTGCGGGCCGTTCTGCCAGTACCAGCGTCCCTGCGGGTCGCACAGGTAGTTGCGCGCGATGAAGTCGAGGATCTGCGCATTCGTGATCGGGCTGCCCGTCCCGTCGATGGCCTCGTCGAAACCGGGCTTGCCGCGGTCGACCAGCAGCCAGCTGCCGCGTCGGTCCAGCCGCAGCCAGCCGTACACCGCCGGCACGTCCGGCCAGCGTTCCATCGCCCTGTGCACCAGTTCATCCATCGACCGTCTCGCGGCGGGTCGTCGACGGGAGGTGCTCGGCGAAGAATCCGAGCACGCGCGTCGGAATCCAGTCGAAGCGTCCCGGGAAACGGCCGCCGGCAAAGCCCACGTGCCCGCCATGCTCGGGGTACTCGAGCGTCACCGCCGGTGAGACCTCCACCGGCGATGCCAGCGCGTCGGCCGGCAGGAAGGGGTCGTTGCGCGCGTTGATCAGCAGCGTCGGCACCTCGATTCCGCGAAGCAGGCGCCGGCTCGAGGACTTCTCCCAGTAGTCGTAGCAATCGCGAAAGCCGTGCATCGGCGCCGTGACCGCGTCGTCGAAATCGAAGAAGTCCCGTGACGCGAGCACCCGCTGACGGTCGAACAACCCCGGATACTGGACGAGTTTGGCCAGGCTCTTGCGCTTGAGCGTCCTGAGGAAACTCAGGGTGTAGATGCGGTTGAATCCGCGCGCCAGCGACTGCGCGCCGGCCAGCAGATCCTGCGGCGCCGAGATGACCGCCGCCGCGGACACGAAGTGCGCGTCGGTGCCGCGCTCGCCCAGCCACTTGGCCAGCGCGTTTCCGCCGAGCGAGACGCCGACCGCGAACAGCGGCACCCCGCGCGCGTGCTCCGCGGCGAACCGGCGCAATATCCAGTCGATTTCTTCCGAGTCGCCGGAGTGGTACGCGCGAGGCGCCAGGTTCAGCTCGCCACTGCACCCGCGAAAGTGCGCGACCGCGCCGCGCCAGCCGCGGCGCAGCACCTGCGACATCAGCGCCACCGCGTAGTGGCTGCGCGAATCGCCCTCCAGTCCGTGGAACAGAACGACCAGCGGCCGACTGTCGCCGTCGGCGTCCGCAGGCCGGTGATCGATCTCGCCGGAAGGCTGCGCGAAGTCGACGTCGATGAAGTCGCCGTCCGGCGTCGTCCAGCGCTCGCGGTGGTAGGCGACCCGCGCGCGCGGTCCGAGGGTCGCCGGCCAGATCGTCTGCGCGTGCCCTCCCGGCAGCCAGCGCGGTGCGCGATATCGCATCGCCTCAGGCGCCTTCGCCGCGGTGATGGCCGGCGGGCAGCCGCCGCATCAGTGCAGCACCGACGAGCCCGCGCCGATGTCCACGCTCGGCGACTCTCCGGCCGGCGCCGAATGGTGCAGGACGATGCGCCAGCCCGACGCGTGCTTCAGATAGACGTTGGTCGCGATGCACTCGACGATCTCGGTGCCCATCCGTCCGGCGACCACGACCTTCTCGACCAGGTTGTGGACCGCGATCATCGCGCCCTGCTGGACGCGCGCCTGCGCGGGCCGCACGTCCACGCCGCCCTGCGCGAAGATCTCCTCGAACGACGTGCGGATCGCCGCCATGCCCACCAGCCGCGCCCCGCTCGGATGTACGCAGACCGCGTCCTCGTCGTCGGCCCAGAGCGCCATCATCGCCGCGAGGTCGCCGCGCTGCATGGCGTCGTAGAACGCCTCCTCGGCGGCGTCGGCGGTCGCGAAGACGATGGCACGGCGCATCGTTCGGCCTCAGCGGAACACGACCGTGCGATGTCCGTTGATCAGCACCCGGCGTTCGAGGTGCCACTTGACGGCCCGCGCGAGGACGACGGACTCGACGTCGTGGCCGATCGCCGCGAGCGTCTCGGCGTCCATCGCGTGGTCGACCCGCTCGACGTCCTGCTCGATGATCGGACCTTCATCCAGGTCGGCGGTCACGTAGTGCGCAGTCGCGCCGATCAGCTTCACGCCGCGATCGTGCGCCTGGGCATACGGCTTGGCGCCCTTGAAGCTCGGCAGGAAGCTGTGGTGGATGTTGATCGCGCGTCCCTTGAGGCCTTCGCACACGTCCGGCGACAGGATCTGCATATAGCGGGCCAGCACCACCAGGTCGACGCGCTCGCGCTCGATCAGTTCCAGCAGTCGGGTTTCCTGCGCGGACTTGGTGTCGGCGGTCACCGGCAGGTAGAAGAACGGGATCCGGTAGCTGTGCGCGAGCGGCTGGAAGTCGGCGTGGTTGGAGACGATCGCCGGGATCTCCATCTGCAGCTGCCCCGACGACCAGCGGAACAGCAGGTCGTTCAGGCAGTGGCCGACCTTGGAGACCATCAGCACCACGCGCGGCTTGACCCGCATGTCGTCGACGCGCGCCTGCATCGAGAACTTCGCGGCGATCGCGGCGAACGCTTTCTCGAGCCGCGCGCGGTCGAGCGGCGCGGGCGCCGAGAAGTGGACCCTCAGGAAGAACAGCCCGGTCGAGTGGTCACCGAACTGCGCCGAGTCGATGATGTTGCAGCCGCGCTCGAACAGGAAGCCGGAGACGTGAAAGACGATGCCGGTAGTGTCGGGGCAGGAAAGCGTGAGAATGAACTCGGGGTCGGCACTCATCGAGGCGGTCGGGTCGCGGTTTCGAATCGCATCGCCCGACGCAGCGACTCGAAGACGGCGGGCGGGGCGATCCGGTTCAGGCAGTTCAGGTGGCCGAGCGGGCAGTCGCGCTCGAAGCAAGGGCTGCATTCTAAATGCAGCCACTCCACGCTCGCCCGCGGCGAGCGCGGTGGTGTGTGGCGCGGGTCGCTCGAGCCGAACACGGCGACCTGCGGGCGCGCGAAAGCCGCGGCCACGTGCATGAGTCCGGAATCGTTGGACACGACGCCGTTGGCGGTGGCGATCAGCGCGATCGCCTCGCTGAGGCTGGTTTCGCCGCACAGGTTGCGCAGCTCCTGCCCCGAAAGGGCCGCGATCTCGGTGGCGAGCGATCGCTCCCTGGCGGAACCGATCAGCGCGATCGTCGCCTCCGGCCACTCCTCGGTGAGCAGGCTGGCGAGCGCGGCGAAATGGCGCGCCGGCCAGCGCTTGGCGGGGCCGAACTCCGCCCCCGGACACAGCACGATCAGCGGCTCCGTTGCGGCGAGCCCGATGCGCAGCCGCGCCGCCCGCTCGCGCCCGGCGTCGCGCGCCAGTGCAGGGTTGGGGATCGACGCAGGGATCGGGGTGCCCGCTTCGAAGGCCAGCTGCGCATAGAACTCGACCATCGGCCGGCCTTTCGCAGCTTCACCGTCGTGACGCCGGTTGATCAGCAGGTATCGCGCCTCGCCGCGGTGGCCGATCCGCTGCGGGATCAGCGCGAGGAAGGGCGCGATCGCGGATTTCAGCGAGTTCGGCAGCACGTAGCACCGGTCGTATCGGCGCTCGCGAAGACGACGCGACAGCCGCCACCGGTCGGCCAGCTGCAGCCGGCCATGGACGTTGGGCGCCTCGATCACGTCGTCGATCTCCGCCATCGCGGCGAACACCGCGGCCACGTGCGGCGGCGCCAGCGCCTCGATGCGCCCGTCGGGGTCGAAGCGCTTGACGAGCGCAACCAGCGGCTGAGCCATGACGGCATCGCCGATCCAGTTCGGGGCAACGATCAGGGTACGCAAGGCGAGCAGGCCAAGAAAGGGCGACCTTTCATTCTCGCCCAGAACCGGTGCGCCGTCAGCCGGATTACTTCACGTTCGGGCGCCGATGGCGGCCGGCGGCGCCCCAACGGTTCAGTGGCCCTTGACGACAGCCCCGGCTTTGAGGCGGTAGGCGGTACCGCAGTAGGGGCAGCGCCCCTCGCCGGTGTGGGTCACGTCGATGAAGACGCGCGGGTGGCTGCTCCATATCGGCATCTTCGGATTGGGGCAGAAGGCCGGAAGGTCCTTGCCGTCGAGTTCGACGGCAGCAGCAGGGGCTTGGGTATCGCTCATGGCGGTTCAGACCGGAGTGAGCCAGCGGGCGTACTTCTCGTTCTTGCCGCCGACGATATCGAAGAACAGCGACTGCAGCTTCTCGGTGACCGGGCCGCGGTGTCCGGCACCGATGGTCCGGTCGTCGAGTTCGCGGATCGGGGTCACCTCGGCCGCCGTGCCGGTGAAAAAGGCCTCGTCGGCGCAGTACATCTCGTCGCGCGTGATCCGCTTCTCGACCACGTCGATGCCGAGATCGTGCGCCATCGTGATGACCGCGTCACGGGTGATTCCGTCCAGGCATGACGCGAGGTCGGGCGTGTACAGGCGCCCGTCCCTGACGATGAACACGTTCTCGCCGGAGCCTTCGGACACGTAACCCTCGGTATCGAGCAGCAGGGCCTCGTCGTATCCGTGGACCGTCACTTCCTGGTTGGCCAGGATCGAGTTGATGTAGTAGCCGCTCGCCTTCGCGCGGACCAGTGAGACGTTGACGTGATGTCGGGTGAACGACGAGGTCTTCACCCTGATGCCCTTGGCCAGGCCGTCCTCGCCGAGGTAGGCGCCCCAGGGCCAGGCGGCGATCGAGGTGTGGATCGTGTTGCCCTTCGCGGACACGCCCATCTTCTCCGAGCCGATCCAGGCGATCGGGCGGATGTAGCACGACTCGAGCCTGTTCAGCCGGACCGTGTCCTTCTGCGCCTGCATGATCGCGTCCATCGTGTGCGGGATCTTCATCTGGAAGATCTTCGCGGAGTTGAACAGGCGTCGCGTGTGCTCCTGCAGACGGAAGATCATGGTGCCCTTCGGCGTCTGGTAGGCACGGACGCCCTCGAACACCGCCATGCCGTAGTGCAGCGAGTGCGTGAGAACGTGCAGCTTCGCGTCACGCCAGTCGACCATCTTGCCGTCGAACCAGATCAGACCGTCGCGGTCGGCCATCGACATACGGAACTCCTTGGGAATGAGAACGGGCTGAAGACCCTCAACCGCGATTCTAGCGAAAGCGGGCACGCCCGGCGGGCCGCCGGACCGGCCGGCGCGCCCGCAATGCCGCTCGCAGGCGCCCGCGACCCCTATACTTGCAGGTTTTTCGGCCCGATACCGTAGGCAGTCCAAGCTGCGGCGGCCCGAGGCAAAGGGTCCCCGGACCCGGGAAATCGAATGCTCTCCTCGCTCCGATCGCAGCTGACGCTGCTCACCTGTCTGCAGGCGCTGCTGTTCACGAACAACACCTCGCTGATCGTCGTGAACGGGCTCGCCGGCCTGGCGATCGCCGACACCAAGCTGCTCGCCACGCTGCCGGTCACCGGCTACGTGCTCGGAGGCGCGATCTGGGCGATGCCGGCCGCGGCGGTGATGAACCGCTGGGGCCGGCGGACCGGATACACGATCGGTTCGATCGTGGCCGTCATCGGCGCATTGCTCGCGTGGTTCGCGCTGTCGCAGAAGAGCCTGCCCCTGCTGTGCTTCGCGACTTTCGTGTTGGGGCTGTACAACGCCTTCGGCGCGAGCCTGCGCTTCGCCGCCGCGGACGTCGCCGACAGCCAGCGACCCTCGTTCAAGGCGCGCGCGATCTCGCTCGTCGTGACCGGCGGGATCGCGGGCGGGGTCATCGGGCCGGAGTTGGCGAAGTGGTCGAGCGGGGCGCTGCCCACGCGCTTCGCGGGCACCTACCTGACGCTGGTGGGATTCGCGCTCGCGTCGCTGCTGCTGGTCCAGCTGCTGCGGTTGCCGTCGGTGCACGCGGGTGCGGCCGCCGGTGGCCCGGCGCGGCCGCTGCGCGAGATCCTCAGACAGCCGGCGTGCTGGTTCGCGATCATGACCGCGGCCCTCGGCTACGGAATAATGAACCTGCTGATGGTGGCCACGCCGCTCGCGATGCAGGTGTGCCGGCACCCCTTCTCGTCGGCGGCCATGGTCATCGAGTGGCACGTCATCGGAATGTTCGCCCCGGGGCTGTTGACCGGCGCGCTGATCGCGCGATTCGGCGTGCTGCCGATCATCGTGACAGGCGGCCTGCTGATGCTCGCCTGCGTGTCGATCGCGCTGTCGGGCGTCGATCTGATGCAGTTCCTGTCCGCGCTGTTCCTGCTCGGCGTGGGCTGGAACTTCATGTACACCGGCGGCACGACGCTTCTGACGACCACCTATCGACCGTCCGAGAAGATCCGCGTCCAGGGCTTCACGGACCTGTGCATCTTCTCGGTGATGGTCACCTCTTCGGCCTCGTCCGGGGCGCTGCTGTTCGTCAATGGCTGGTCGGTGCTGAACATGCTGGCGCTGCCCTTCGTACTGCTGCTGCTGGGGACCGCGCTGTGGCTGGGCGGCAGGGTCGGCTGGGGGCTGGGCCGTGTCGGCAGGCGCGTGGCCGCCTGATTTCCGCCGCGCAGCGGCGCTCGGGCGGCGCCCGGCCGCCGGCACAGTGGCACGATTGGGGCGCGAAGGGCGCGAAGGGCGCGAAGGGCGCGAAGGGCGCGAAGGGCGCGAAGGGCGCACGGATGACGCAATGCAGGGGAGGGCAGCAATGACGCAGGATCCGGTGTTGTCGGTGGAACGCAGCGACGACGGTCTCGCGGTGCTCACGATGAATCGGCCGCAGGCGATGAACGCGCTGTCCAGGCGGTTGCGTCAGGCCCTGGCCGACGCGATCGATCGCCTCGAAGCGGACGCCGGCGTGCGTGTGCTGATCCTCACTGGCGCGGGGCGGGCGTTCTGCGCCGGCCTGGACCTGAAGGAGCTGGGCGGCGGCGAACCGGGATCCGCCGCGCTCGCCGTCGAGGCAGGCGACCCGGTGCGTGCGCTCGCGCGCTTTTCCGGCCCGGTGATCGGCGCGATCAACGGCGCGGCGATCACCGGCGGCTTCGAGCTGGCGCTGGCCTGCGACGTGCTGATCGCGTCGACGCAGGCGCGATTCGCCGATACCCATGCGCGCGTCGGAGTGATGCCCGGATGGGGCCTGTCGCAAAGGCTCAGCCGGGCGGTCGGGATCTACCGCGCCAAGGAGCTGTCGCTGACCGGCAATTTCCTGTCGGCGCAGCAGGCGCTCGACTGGGGGCTGGTGAACCGGGTCGTCAGACCGGAGGAACTGCTGCCCCAGGCGCGCGCGCTGGCGGCCGACATGCTGTCGGTGATTCCGCACATGCTGGTCGGCTACAAGCGGGTGATCGACGACGGTTACGCGACGAGTTTCGGCGAGGGCCTGACAATCGAGCGCGAGCGCGCGCGTTCGGCAAACGCCGGGGTGACCGCCGACGAGATCGAGCGCAGGCGCGAGACGCTGCGCGAGCGCGCTCACGCGCAGGCAGGGGCCAAGGCGCCCGACTGAGCCGCGGGCGTTCGCCGCACGCCGGGTATCAGTCTCCGAAGGTCCCGCGCCACAGGCGCCTGACGTCGTCGCGAAACGCCGCGACGCTGTCCGGCTCGACCCGTGCGTAGCGCACGTCGTTGAGTCGCAGCGAGTGCTGCAGTTGCCGGAAGGTCCGGTAGGCATCGGAAACGCGCTGTGCGAGTCCGGCGTCGATCAGTCCGGCCTTGCCCGCGCGGCCGAGCAGCGCGATGTTGCCCACGTTGTCCAGCAGGCCGGGGTAGCGGTGCGAGTGGGCGAGCACCAGCGTCTGCACGATGAACTCGATGTCGACCATTCCGCCGTCGTCGTGCTTCAGGTCGAACAGCTCGCTGCGGTTCGGGTGCCCGTCGTGCATGCGCTTGCGCATCGAGATCACCTCGCGGCGCAGCTCGTCGACGTCCCGTTCACGCGACAGGATGGCGCGGCGCTCTTCCTCGAAAGCGGCGCCGATCGCCGCGTCGCCGGCGGCGAAGCGCGCCCTGGTAAGCGCCTGATGCTCCCAGACCCAGGCCGATTCTCGCTCGTAGCTGCGAAAACCGTTCAGGCTCGAGACGACCAGGCCGGCGTCGCCGTTGGGACGAAGCCGCAGGTCGACCTCGAACAGCTGGCCGGCGGCGGTGCGCGAAGACAGCCAGGTCGACAGGCGCTGCGCGAGCTGCGCGTAGGCGACCTGGGCGTTTTCGTGTTCGTCGTCGTACAGGTAGACGAGGTCGAGGTCGGACGCGTAGCCCAGTTCCTTGCCGCCGAGGCGCCCGTAGGCGATCACCGCGAAGCGCGGACTGTCGCGGTGCCGGCTGCGCACCAGCGGCCAGACCTGGTCGAGCGTGATCGACAGGACCCGGTCGGCGAGTTCGCTGAGGTGGTCCGAGATCCGTTCGACGGTGTGCAGTCCCTCGAGGTCCTGAGCGAGCAGACGAAACACCTGGGCGTGATGCGACTCGCGCATGATGTCCATCTGGTGCTCGATGTCCGGGGTGCCGTCGTCGAGTTTCGCGACCGCGAGGCTGGCGCGCAGGCCGGCCTCCCAGACGGCGGAGTCGCTCTGCTCAAAGAGCTGTCCGTCGAGCAGTTCATCGAGCACGATCGGGTGTTGGATCAGATAGTCGGCGGCCCACTTCGCGCGGCCGAGCAGCTGCATCACGCGCGCCTGCGCCATCGGAAACTCCGACAGCAATGCAAGGTAGGCAGGCCGCCCGATCACTGTCTCGATCAGGTCGATCAGCCGCGACAGCGCCGCCTCGTCCGTGTGCTCTGCGAATGCGCGTGCCAGCAGGTTCTCCAGCGACGCACGGGTCTCTTCTCTCGCGCTGCGATACCTGGCGGAGCCGCGCAGCGCGTCGAGCCTGAGCCGCAGGGCCTCGGCCGGCGGCGCCTGTCCTTCGCCCGCGACGCCGGCGCGGGGCACGCTGGCGTCGTCGGTCGTGCTGAGCAGTCCGTCGAACACGCGCTGCACCGCGTTGCGCGCATCCTCGAGCGCCAGCCCGAACGCCTCGAGCGTCATCCCCAGCATCTGCGCGATCGCCTGGCGTTCTTCCGGATCGGAACTCAGGCGGTGGGTCTGCGCGTCCTCGCGATACTGCAGCGCGTGCTCTGCGCGGCGCAGCAGCGTGTAGGCGTCTGCGAGCGCGGTCGCGTCGATCTGCGGCAGGATTCCGCGCTCGGACAGACTGGCGAGCGTGGCGAGGGTGCGCCGGTCGCGCAGACCGGGGTCGCGCCCGCCGCGCACGACCTGGAAGAGCTGCGCGGTGAACTCGACCTCCCGGATGCCGCCGCGGCCCAGCTTGACGTCGATGGTTCCCGCGTTGCGCGCGTCTCGCTTGGCGACTTCGGCACGGATCAGATGGTGCAGGTCGCGCAGCGCCCCGAACGCGCGAAAGTCGAAGTAGCGGCGAAAGACGAACGGGGTGACGATCGACGTGAGCGACTGCTCGTCGCGCGCGCACGCTTCGGGCGAGGTGATCCCGGAGTCGGCGATGACTCTGCCCTTGAGCCAGGCGAAGCGCTCCCATTCGCGGCCCTGCGAGTAGAAATAATTCTCCAGCATCGGCAGCGTGACCACCAGCGGGCCGGACTCGCCGTTGGGTCGCAATCGGGTGTCGACCCGGAAGACGAAGCCGTCGGCGGTCGCTTCCGAGAGCAGGTTGATCGTGCGCCGCGCCAGCCGGTGCATGAACTCGGCCGACGCGATCAGGCTGGCCGGGCGGGGTGCACCGGTGTCGGTGCCGACGCCCTCGGTCTCGCCCTGCTCGCGGAACACGAAGACGAGGTCGAGATCGGACGAGACGTTCAGCTCGTTCGCCCCGCCCTTGCCCATGCCCACCGCCAGCAGATCCTGCGGCTGGCCCTCGGCGTCCAGGGGCCGACCGAACTGCGCCAGCAGTTCGTCGGCCGCCTGGCGCAGTGCGATCCGTGTCGACGCCGCCGCGAATGCGGTCATCGCTTCGCAGACCTCCGCGAGAGGCGCCGAGTGCGCGATATCGCGCTCGGCCAGCGCCATGACCAGGCACTGACGCACCTGGCGCAGCACGCGTCCGGTCGCCTCGCCCCGGGCCTTGGGCGCGGCCGAGGGGCCGCAGGCCGCCAACTCCGCGGCGAGCGCGTCGGCCAGCGCCGACTCGATCTTCGACGGCACGATCGGCGCGGCGATCCAGTCGTCGAGTGTCGCGATCGTGTCGAACGTGCCGACGGTGCGCCCTCGGATCGCCGCCAGCGAGCGCCTGAAGTACCCGGAAAAAACCTCGGCCTTGTAGCCCATGTTCCACCTCGCGCTTGGAGCGCGA
>JAHEDO010000063.1 GCA_024641185.1 Burkholderiaceae bacterium
TGACCGGGCTCGCCGCCGTGCGCGGCCGCCTGCGCCGCCTCCATCACGCCCGGCTCGCGTCGCTTGCGCGCGAGCAGCGTGTACACAGTAGGCACGACGAACAGCGTGAGCACCGTGCCAAGGGTCATCCCGCCAACGACCACCATGCCGATCTGGCGCCTGCTCTCGGCACCAGCCCCGGTCGCCAATGCGAGAGGTACCGCGCCCAGCACCATCGCGCCGGTGGTCATCAGGATCGGTCGCAGCCGCAGGCTCGCGGCCTCGATCACCGCGGGCATCAGGGCCTTGCCCTGATCGCGCAGCTGATTGGAAAACTCCACGATCAGGATCCCGTGCTTGGTGATCAGGCCGACCAGCGTGATCAGCCCGATCTGGCTGTAGACGTTCATCGTTCCGCCCGTCCACTGCAGCAGCGCCAGCGCGCCGGTCATCGACAAGGGCACCGTGAGCATGATGATCAGCGGATCGACGAAGCTCTCGAACTGCGCCGCCAGCACCAGGAAGATGAACGCCAGCGCGAGCCCGAAGGTCACCAGCAGCGCCGAGGACGACTGCTTGAACTCCCGGGTCTGGCCATTGTAGTCGACCGCATACCCGATCTTCAGGTGCTTGCGCGCCACCGATTCCAGCAGGTCGACGCCCTCCCCGAGCGACGTTCCGGGCGCCAGGTTCGCGGTGATCGTCACCGCGCGTCGCTGCGCGAAGTGATTCAGCTCGCGCGCGGTCACGCTCTCGCTGGCCGACACCAGGCTCGCCAGCGGCACCATCTGGTCGTCGCGGGCGCGCACGAAGATGTTGCTGATGTCGTCCGGAGAGTTTCGCTTGCGCGGGTCGAACTGGACGATCACGTCGTACTGCTCGCCCTCGCGCTTGAAGCGCGTCACCTGCCGCCCGCCGAGCGCCGTCTCCACCGCCCTGCCGATCGCTTCGACCGCGATCCCCGCGTCGGCGGCGCGATCGCGGTCCACATGCACCCGGATCTCCGGCTTGTTCAGCTTCAGATCGCTGTCGACGCCCTGAAGCCGAAGGTCGCGCTGCAGCTCGCCGATCATCGGCTCCAGCACCTTTTGCATCTGCTCGTAGGGATCCGAACTGAGGATGACGAAATTGATCGGCCGCTCGCGCACCGACTGGCCCAGCGAAGCCGGCGCCACCGCGAACGCGAGAACGCCCGGAATGCCGAGCAGCTGCGGCTGGAGTTCGCGGATGATGTCCTGGACCGTACGGTCGCGATCCCCCCAGTCCACCAGGCGGGTGAAGGTGATGCCCTGGGTCACGCTGGGGCTGCCGGCGACCACGAATACCCGATCGGCCTCCTTGATGCCGCGCATGATCCGTTCGATGGCCAGCGCGTACTTCTGCGTGTAATCGATCGACGCGCCTTCCGGGCCGCTGATGATGCTGACGATGATCGCGCGGTCCTCGAGCGGAGCCAGCTCGCGTTTCATGCCGGTCCACAGAAAGAAGCTGGCCGACGCGACCGCGCCGCCCACCAGCAGCACCAGCCAGCGCTGGCGCAGGGTCCAGCTGAGCACCGAGGTATAGCCACGGGTCAGGCCCCCGAGGACACGCTCGATGCCGCGGGCCAGAAAGTTGGGGTTCGGGTCGTGGCGCAGCAGCCGCGAGCACATCATCGGCGAGAGCGTGAGCGCGACGAAGCCGGACACGAGGACCGCCCCGGCCAGCGTCAGCGCGAACTCGATGAACAGCCTGCCAGTGCGCCCCGTGGTGAACGCGATCGGCGCGTACACGGCGGCCAGCGTGAGCGTCATCGCGATCACCGCGAAGCCCACCTCCTTCGTCCCCTTGAACGCGGCCGCCATCGGCGAGAGCCCCTCCTCGATGTGCCGATAGATGTTCTCCAGAACGACGATCGCATCGTCGACGACCAGCCCGATCGCGAGCACCAGCGAGAGCAGCGTCAGCGTATTCAGCGAGAAGCCCGCCACCAGCATCAGCGCGCAGGCGCCGATCAGGCAGACCGGGATCGTCACGAGCGGGATCACGCTCGCGCGCAAGGTGCCCAGGAACAGGAAGATGACCAGCGCGACCAGCGTGACGGCCTCGGCGATCGTCTCGTAGACCGACTCGATCGACCGGTCGATGAACAGCGTGGTGTCGTTGGCGATGTTCACCGTGACGCCGGGCGGAAGCTCCGCCTGGATCCTGGGCAGCTCCTCCTTGAGCGCCTGCGCGAGCGCCAGCGGATTGGCGGTCGCCTGCTTGATCAGGCCGAGCGCCACTGCGCTGCGGCCGTTGAAGCGAACATTGGTGCGCTCGTTCTGCGCGGCGAGTTCGACGCTGGCGACGTCCCTGATCCGGACCGGGTAGCCTTTGACGGTCCGCACCACGACGTTCTCGAACTCCGCGACGCTTCGCAGATCGGTCTGCGACACGACGGTGAATTCGCGCTGGCGGCTCTCGATGCGTCCCGACGGGACCTCGATGTTCTGGCGCCGGAGCGCGTCCTCGACGTCGCCCGGGGTCAGGCGAAAGCCCGCGAGCCGGTTCGGGTCGAGCCAGACGCGCATCGAAAACTTGCGCTCGCCGAAGATGCGAACGTCCGCGGCTCCCGGCAGCGTCTGCAGCCTCGGCTTGACGAAGCGGTTGGCAATGTCCGACACCTCCAGCGGCGTGCGCGTGTCACTCGAGAAGGCCATCCAGACGATCGGATTCGCGTCGGCCTCCACCTTGGCGATCACCGGTTCGTCGATCTGTTGCGGCAGCTTCGAGCGAACGCGCGCGACCCGGTCGCGCACGTCGGCCGCCGCGCCGTCGGGCTCGCGGTCCAGCCTGAAGCGCACCGTGATCTGGCTCTGCTCGGGCCGCGAAATCGAGGTCAGCACGTCGACGCCTTCGATGCCCGCGATCGAATCCTCCAGCGGCTTCGTCACCTGCGTCTCGATGATGTCGGCCGACGCGCCGAGGTAGGTGGTCGCTACCGTGACCACCGGCTCGTCGATCTTCGGATATTCCCGCACCGACAGCCGCGAATACGAGACAGCGCCGACCAGCACGACGACCAGCGACAGAACCGTCGCGAAGACCGGGCGTCTGATGCAGATGTCGGAGAGCAACATGATCAGCCGCCGCGATTGCCGCGCGCCGCTCCGGACGGACCGTCTGCGCCCGCCGGCGGCCCCCCCGGTTCGATCAGGCGCACTTCCATGCCGTCGCGCGAAATCCTGAGCTGGCCTGCGGTGATCACCAGGTCTCCGGGCTGCAATCCGGACAGGATCTCGACCTTGCCGTCGCGGCGAATGCCGGTCTCGACCTTGGTCCTCATCGCCTTGCCGTTGTCGAGCCGATAGACGAAGGCGTCGGCCCCGGAGGGAAGAATCGCCTCCTCGGGGATCACCGTGGCCGCGGGCTTTTCCTTCAGCACGATCCGCGCCTTCGCGAACATGCCGGTGCGCAGCATCTCGTCGGGGTTGGCCAGTCGTCCGCGCGCGAGCAGCGATCGTCCGTTGGCGTCGATCTGCGCGTCCAGCGCGTCGAGTGTCGCCGCGAAGCTGCGCTGCGGGAACGCATCCACCGAGAGCGAGATCGCCTGTCCCTTGCGCAACTGGCCCAGATAGCGCTCCGGCAGCCTCAGGTCGACCTTCATGCTGGAGATGTCCTCGAGCGTGACCAGTTCCGCGCCGTCCTTGACGAAATCGCCGACGCTCACGTTTCGCAGTCCGAGCACCCCGCTGAACGGCGCGGAGATCCGCGCCTTGGCAAGCTGCGCTTCGGCGAGCTGCAGCCGCGCGGCCTGCACCTTCAGCGTGGCCGCCGCCTGGTCGCGCGCACTGCCGCTGACGAAGTTGCGTTTCGCGAGGTCTTCGGTGCGTTCGAAATTGGTCCGGGCGAGCCCGAGTTCGGCTCGCGCCTGCTCGACCTGGGCCGCGAGCACCGAATCGTCGAGCGCGACGAGCAGCGCCCCCTTGAGCACTCGCGCGCCGTCGCCGAAACCGATCCTGACGATGCGTCCGGCGATCTCGGGCTTCATCACGACGGTTTCGTTGGCGCGCAACGTGCCGACCGCGAGCACTTCGTCGGCCAGACGCATCTGCTCGGCCCTGGCAGCCTCGACGCCGACCGGCCCGCGCGCGCCAGCGCCGGCCTTCGGCCCGGCCGCTGCCTTGCCGGCTGCGCCGTCCTTGCCCTCGGCAGCCGGCGCGGTGCCCGGGCGCTGCGCCGTCCCGGACAGCGCGGCGTCTTTGCCGGCGGTGATCTCCAGCGCCGGCCGGGGCCCGGAGCGCTGACTCTGATAACCCCACCATCCCAGCACACCGAGACCCGCCGCAGCCAGCACGATCACTACGAACTTATGCATTCACACACTCCGTGCGGGGCAATCTAGCATAGCGAAGTGACGCGCACCGCAGCGTCGTCAACAGGGGCGCCGCCGCGGGGATAGCATGATGGTATAGCCCATGGGAACGGGACTGCTCGCCTCCCGCCGACACGAAAGGGAAACCCCGATGTCCGACTCCGCCGCCACCACCGCCGCCACCGCCGCCGATTTCGCCGGCGGCCCGCCGCTCGCGCGCGACGCGATCCGGCGGCTTCCCGGCTCGAAGATCCGTGAAGTGGCCAACGCCGGGATGGGCCTGAACGATGTGCTCGCATTCTGGTTCGGCGAGCCCGACCTGGTGACGCCGGCGTTCATCCGCGAGGCGGCCAAGACGGCGCTCGATGCGGGCGATACCTTCTATCGGCACAACCTCGGACTCCCCGAGTTGCGGGCCTGCCTGTCGGAATACGCGAGCCGTCTGCACGGTCGGGTCGACGTCGACCGGATCGCGGTCACGAGTTCGGGCGTCAATGCGCTGATGCTCGCCGGGCAGCTGCTGCTCTCGCCGGGCGACGAAGTGGTCGCCGTCGTGCCGCTCTGGCCCAACGTGACCGAGATTCCCCGCATCCTGGGCGCGAACGTCACCCGCGTGCCGTTGCACATCGATCCCGCGACGCAGCGCTGGACGCTGGACCTCGACCGCCTGCTCGCGGCGATCACGCGTTCCACGCGCATGGTCATCGTCAATTCGCCGAGCAACCCGACCGGATGGGTGATGCCCCGCGAGCAGATGGCCGCCCTGCTCGAGCACTGCCGCCGCGCCGGCGTCTGGATCCTTTCTGACGAGGCCTACGAGCGCCTGGTGTTCGACGGCAGCCTGCAGGCGCCGTCGATGCTGGATCTCGCGGGTCCCGAGGACCGACTGATCGTGGCCAACACGTTCTCGAAATCGTGGCAGATGACCGGCTGGCGGCTGGGCTGGCTGGTGGTTCCGCCGACCCTGCTCGACGATCTCGCCAAGCTGATCGAGTTCAATACCTCCTGCGCGCCAGGATTCGTTCAGCAGGCGGGAATCGTCGCGGTGCGCGACGGCGAGTCGGTCGTTCGAAGCTTCGTGGACGAACTGTGCCGGCGCCGCGACGCACTGGTGGGCGCCTTGCGGGCGATTCCGGGGCTCGAGGTTGGCGAGCCCGAGGGCGCGATGTACGCGTTCTTCCGCGTCGACGGGCAGCGGGACAGCCTCGCACTGGCCAAGGCGCTGGTGCGCGAACGCGGACTCGGCCTGGCGCCCGGCATAGCGTTCGGCGCGGAGGGCGAAGGGTTTCTGCGCTGGTGCTTCGCGAAGCCGGCCGAGCTGCTGGTCGACGGCGCGGCGCGGCTACGCACCCACCTCGGGCGCTGACCCCCGACGCACCGAGTCCACGCCCCGGTTGGCGAGCGCGTCCGCGCGCTCGTTTTCCGGGTGCCCCGAGTGGCCGCGCACCCAGCGCCAGTGGATCTCGTGCCGCGCGACGAGCGCGTCCAGCTCGCGCCAGAGATCCTCGTTCTTCACCGGCTTCCTGTCCGCGGTCTTCCAGCCCCGCGCCTTCCAGGAGCGAAGCCATTCCGAAATGCCCTTCTGCACGTACTGCGAGTCGGTGTGCACGACGATCTTCGCCGCCCGCCGCAGCGACTCCAGCGCACGGATGACCGCGGTCAGTTCCATCCGGTTATTGGTCGTGAGCGCCTCGCCGCCGAAAAGCTCCTTCTCGTGGCCGCGCCAGCGCAGCAGCGCGCCCCAGCCCCCCGGCCCGGGATTGCCCTTGCAGGCGCCGTCGGTGTAAATATCGATCTCGTCGGGCATGTCTCGGATGTTGCGCAAATGCGCCCGCAGGGCTTGCCCGCGCGAACAACCCGCATTCTAATTGGTGCGGGAAGCGGCATCGTCCGTTAGTAGCCCACGAAGAGCAAGCCCCGGCTCACCCCGCCCGCAAGCGGGGTCTGGCCACAGGAGACACCGATGATCGAGCGCAAGGTCGTCCAGTATCTCGAGGATTTGCGAACGCGCAAGCAGTTGCCCCTGCGCGTCGCGCTGTGGAACGGCACCAGCGTGGAACTCGCCCCCCAGCCCGACGTGACGATCAGGCTGAAGGGCGCGGGCGCGGCACGCTACTTCCTGAAACCGACGATGGCGGCACTCGGGGAAGGCTTCGTCGAGGGCGAGATCGACGTCGACGGGCCGATCCGCAAGGTCGTCGAGGTCGCCGAGGGGCTCGCGCGCAGCTTCGATCGCGAGATGGCCAAAGGCGCCCTGCCGAGCTGGCTCACACGCCACACGCGCACCAGCGACCGCAAGGCCATCGAGTACCACTACGACGTTTCCAACGATTTCTACGCGCTCTGGCTCGACCCGCAGATGGTGTACTCCTGCGCCTACTTCGAGACGGGAGACGAGGACCTGGCGACCGCACAGACCGCGAAGCTCGACCACATCTGCCGCAAGCTCATGCTCGCACCGGGGCAGACGCTGCTCGACATCGGCTGCGGCTGGGGCGCGCTGGCGATCCACGCGGCCCGCCACTACGACGCGCGCGTGCTGGGGATCACATTGTCGAACCAGCAGTTCCAGCTCGCCACCGAGCGGGTGCGCGCCGCAGGGCTCCAGGACAAGGTCGAGATCCGGCTACAGGACTACCGCGACGTCCCCGGCGAAAACGCCTTCGACCGGATCTCTTCGGTCGGGATGTTCGAACACGTCGGGCTGAAGAACCTTCGGGCCTATTTCGAGGTGATCTACCGGCTGCTCAAACCGTGCGGCGTCGCCCTGAACCATGGGATCACCTCCAGCGATCCCGACAGCCGCTCCGTCGGACTGGGCGCGGGCGAGTTCATCGACAAGTACGTGTTCCCCGACGGCGAACTGCCGCACGTGTCGCTCGCGATCCGGGAAATGTCGGCCGCCGGGCTTGAGCTGACCGACGCGGAATCGCTGCGCCGCCACTATGGCAGGACGCTGTGGTACTGGTCGGACGCGTTCGAGGCCAACCTGACCAGGGCGGTGGAACTGGCCGGCGAGCGCCGAGCCCGCATCTGGCGCGTCTACCTCGCAGGCTGCGCTCACGCTTTCGAGCACGACTGGATCAACCTCTACCAGCTGCTCGCGGTCAAGCCGCAACGCAGCGCCCAGGGCGCGATCATTCCTCTGCCGCTGACGCGTCGCTACATGTATCGCTGAGCGCCACGGCGCGGGGCGGCTCGCTGCGTGCATTCGGCACGATCGAGACCCGTTGCGGCGTCGCCGCACCCACACGCGCACGCGCACGCGCCGGGATCTTGCTTCGCCAGGCAGGGCCGATCAACCGCATCCCCCGCACCCGCTTGATCGCCGAAACCAGGTAGATCGCACCGCAGATCGGCCACCAGCGATCCCCCATCTTCTCCATGAAGGCGGTTCGATCGAGCCATTGCTGGGTCCGGCAGGGCGGCCGATAGCAGCCGTAGCGACCGCGATCGAGCTCGAAGCCGAGCAGCTTGAGCCAGTCCCGCAGCCGCGGCGGGCCGATGAAACCACCCTGGCTGGGCAGGAAGGGTTGCGACAGCCTGCGAAGCGCCACCTGCCTCACTCCCCATAGGCTCACCGGATTCATCCCCGAGACGATCAGCCGTCCCTCGGGCCGAAGCACGCGCTCGACCTCGCGCAGCACCTGGTGCGGATCCTGTGCGAACTCGAGCACGTGGGGAAGCACCACGAGGTCGAGTGACTGCGAATCGAAGGGTAGCTCTTCGAAATGGGCCAGTCGCACCGTCGTCACCGAGGCGTCCGGCGCATCGTGCTGGTCGGCCACGTCGTCGAGAAAGCGCGCGTGGACCCGGCTGGGCATGCGGTTCGCGCGCAGGCAATCGAGCTGCGGCAGGCCGCACTGCAGTGCATAGAACCCGAAGACGTCCGCCACCGCGGCGTCGAACTGGCCCTGCTCCCAATCGAGGATGTAGCGCCCCGGAGGCGAGGCGAGCCAATCGCGCCAGTCGGTGTTGCCACTTATAATCGGTGCGCTTTCCAACTGGCGAATCCCATTGAAGACTTCCCGGAAATTCTGTCCGCAACCGCACCCGCTGGTCAGTGCGATTCCGGCCTTCAGCGACAACTACATCTGGCTGATCCGCGCGCCCGGCTCCGACTGGGCGGCGGTCGTGGATCCCGGTGATGCCGCTCCGGTCGAGGCCGCACTGGAGCGCGCGCAGCTCCGACTGGCTGCCATTCTACTGACCCATCACCACGGGGACCACGTCGGCGGCGTCGAGCGGCTGCGAACGCTCGGCCAGCCCAAGGTCTTCGGGCCGCGCGGCGAAGCGATCGACGGCATCGACCAGCGCTGCGTCGAAGGCGACACGATCGTGGTGCCCGGGCTGGACCTGGAATTGTCGGTGATCGACGTGCCGGGCCACACGCGCGGTCACATCGCGTATGTCGCGAAGCGACTCGGCGAGGACCCGCGCCCGCTGCTCTTTTGCGGCGACACGCTGTTCGCGGCCGGCTGCGGACGCCTGTTCGAAGGCACGCCCGAGCAGATGCTCGCGTCCCTGGGCAAGCTGATGGCGCTTGCGCCTGACACGCTGGTTTACTGCGCCCACGAGTACACGCTGTCCAACCTGCGGTTCGCCGTGGCGGTGGAGCCCGACTCCGGGGAAGTCGGCGCCCGCCTGGCCGAAGTCCGCGAAATGCGTGAACTCGGAGAAGCCACGGTCCCCAGCACGATCGGCGTCGAACTCGGCACCAACCCCTTCCTGCGCAGCCATCTCCCCTCGGTGCGGCGGGCCGCGGCGGGCCTGCTCGGTCACGACCCGGCAGGCAACGCGGAGGCGTTTGCGGCGATCCGGGACTGGAAGAACGTCTTCCGATGAGCGTCCCGGCAGTCGGTCCGCAAGGCATTTCGTCACGAATTTCTTGACCCGGACGGCCGGGTCTCGTAGCATCCATCCGTCGCCGTGAAATAAGAAGAAGAATCAAAGCCTTAGGAGATGCTGTTGCAGAACTTTAGGAGCAATGCCCCGGGACACTGGCTCCGCGGGGCAGCGGTGGCCGTGTTATCGCTCCTGTTCGCAGGTTGCGCATCGGTGTCGACGGCTCCAGGCGCGGATTCGGCTGACGCCGCATCGATCGCTCGCTCCGTGCCCGCAGTCCCGTCATCGAAGCTCGATCCAGCGCAGCCGGCCAAAGGCGCGCGACCCGGCGCCCTCGCGAAGGATGCGTCGCAAAAGCCCGCCGACGGCGACGAATCGGCGACGCCGCAGGAAACCAGTCTCTGGAATCGCGTACGCGCCGGCTTCGCGATGCCCGAACTGGACACGCCGCTGGTGGCCGAGAAGGAACGCTTCTACCTGTCCAAGCCGGACTACCTGCAGCGGATGTTCCAGCGCAGCGGGCGTTATCTGTTTTACATCGTCGAGGAGATCGAGAAGCGCGGCATGCCGACCGAACTCGCGCTGCTGCCGTTCGTGGAGAGCGCGATGAACCCGGTGGCGCTGTCCTCCGCGCAGGCCGCCGGTCTGTGGCAGTTCATTCCGTCCACCGGCAAGGCCTACGACCTCAACCAGAACTGGTGGGTCGACAACCGCCGCGACGTGGTCAAGTCGACGCAGGCGGCGCTCGACTACCTGCAGAAGATCTACGCGATGAACGGCGACGACTGGTTCCTCGCGCTGGCCTCGTACAACTGGGGCGAAGGCGCCGTCGCGCGCGCTGTCAAGAAGAACCAGGCCCGCGGGCGCCCCGCCGACTACCTGCACCTGGACATGCCTGCCGAGACGCGCAACTACGTCCCGAAGCTGCTGGCGCTGAAGAACATCCTGCTGCGCGCCGACGCGTTGGGGATCGCCCTGCCCGAGGTGCCGAACCGGCCCTACTTCGTCACCGTCGAGAAGACCCGTCCGATCGACCTGAAGCTCGCGGCGCAGTTCGCGGGGATGAGCGTCGAAGAATTCGTCGCACTGAACCCGGCGCACAATCGCCCGGTGATCGCGGCCAGCAAGAACAACGAGATCAAGCTGCCCGCCGACCGGGTCGACGATTTTCTCGAGGCCGTCGACAAGCACGAGGAAGCGAAAAAGATCTTCGCGAGCTGGCAACCGTACACGCTCAAGTCCGGAGAAACGCTCGAGACCGTCGCGCACCGCAGCGGCGTCCCCTCCGCCGAACTGCGCAAGGCCAACGGACTCCGCGAGCAGCAGCGCATCATCGCTGGCACGCGCATCCTTGCGCCGCACAAGGTCGTCGAGGACGAGTCGCGGGTGGAGCAGTTCGTCGCCCCGCGCGTCTACGAACAGGTCGACCAGCCGGCGCAGTACCACACTGTCGGCCGCAGGGAATCCCTGCAGACGATCGCTCGAAAATACGGCATCTCCGCGGCGACGCTGGCGGCCTGGAACGGAATCCAGAAGGGCGTGCGGCGCGGGATGCGGCTGCTCGTGCAGCCGGCCGCGACCCAGACCCTGCTCACGCGCGAGGATGGCGACCGTTCGGTGGTCTCCACGGTGCCGGACGCGGGTTTCATGAAGGCGGTGCTGCGAACGGAGACCGAGGCGGCGACACCCGACACCGGGCGGCGATCAGCCAAGTCCGCGTCACGCGCCGGCACGAAGGCCGCGGCGCCTTCGAAGACCACCCGAAGCGCGTCCAGATCCCGCTCCAAGAGCCGGCCGACACAGCAGGCGGAAACACCGGCACGCAAGCAGGCAGAGCGGCGCGTTCCGGACAAGACGACGCTCTACTCCGAATCGAGCGAACTGGGCCGCAGCGCCTGATTCGCGTCCGGAAGCCGCGCGAGCGCCGCAACTCCCGCTTTGCATCGAACATCGAGGACAGGATGATTGCGCCCCACGAAGGCAGCGACGCGCCCGCGCGCATCGACTGGCCCGCCCAGATCCACGAAACGCTGAGTGCCTGGGAGGTGCGGCAGGTCGGCTACGTGCCAGATGCGGGGCACTCGCGGTTGATCGAGCACTGCCACGCCGATCCGCAGATGGCGACGACGGTGCTCACCACCGAGGAGGAAGGGATCGCATTGCTGGCGGGCGCCTGGCTGGGCGGCCAGCGGGGCGTGCTCCTGATGCAGAGCAGCGGCGTGGGCAATTGCATCAACATGTTCTCGCTGCTCAAGTCCTGCCGCATGCCCCTCGTCGCGATCGTCACGATGCGCGGTGAGTGGGGTGAATTCAACCCGTGGCAGATCCCGATGGGCAGCACGACGACCCGCAGCCTCGAACTCGCGGGCATCGCCACCTATCGGGTCGAGCGCGAGGAGTCGGTGCGCGAGACGGTCGAGGTGGCGCTGGGCTGCGCGTACGACACGCACTGCCCGAGCGCGGTGATCCTTTCGCAACGGATGCTGGGGCGCAAGAAGTGGACAGACTGAAGCAAGCGCCCGCCGAATCACGCCTGGATCGCCGCCAGGTCGTCGCGACACTGCTGCGGGATCGCGCGGACCTGCTCGTGATCACCGGGCTCGGTGCGCCGACGTACGACTGCGCAGCCGCGGGCGACCATCCGAACAACTTCTATCTGTGGGGCGCGATGGGCGGCGCCGCCATGCTCGGACTCGGGCTGGCGACCGCACAGCCGGGCAGACGAGTGCTGGTGATCACCGGTGACGGTGAAATGCTGATGGGGCTGGGCGCGCTCGCGACGATCGGCGCACGCAAGCCCGCGAACCTTTCCATCGTCGTGCTCGACAACGAGCGCTACGCCGAGACGGGCGGCCAGCGCACGCACACCGCGCATGGCGTCGATCTGGCGGCCGTCGCCGCGGGCTGCGGCTTCGCGTCGGCGACCACTGTGCGCACGAAAGCGCAGGTCGATACGCTGCGCGACGCGGTCCACACGGCCGACGGCCCCCTCTTCGCGGCAGTCAAGGTCGACCCGGCCGACCTCCCTCGTGTGCTTCCGCCGCGCGACGGCGTGTATCTCGCCAGTCGCTTCCGCCAGGCACTGCTGGGCGAGGCGTTCTAGCCGGGACAGCGTCGAAAGCGGGGCTGCCCGTCCTCGAACACGACGGCCGCCCGGCGGGTCGGTGGCCCCCCTCCCCCGCACATGCGACGAAGCGCTCGTGCCCCTTACACATTTCTCGAGGAGTAGACGATGACGAAGATCGGTTTCATCGGGCTCGGACGCATGGGGCGCCCGATGGCTTCCAACCTGCAGCGCAAGGGTTTCTCGCTGATCGTGTACGACATCGCGGCAGACGCCGTCGATGCACTGGTGGCGCTCGGCGCGAGCGCCGCGTCCGACGCCGCCCAGGTCGCCGCGCAATGCGAAGTGATCTTCACGATGCTGCCCGCGTCAGCCGACGTCGAAGCCACCGTGCTCGGCGCCCACGGCCTGCTCGCGCACTCGCGCCCCGACTCGGTGATCGTCGACATGAGCACCATCGACCCACGCAGCACCGATCGCATGGCCGAGCAGGCCCGCGCGGGCGGCGTCGAGTTCGTCGATGCGCCGGTGGGACGACTCGCCTCGCACGCCGACCGCGGAGAGTGCCTGTTCATGGTGGGCGCCACCGACGGCGCGTTCGCCCGCATCCGCCCGATGCTCGAGGCGATGGGCACGACGATCCATCACTGCGGCGCGGTCGGCGCCGGCATGCGGACCAAGCTGGTCAACAACTACCTGGCGGTCGTCTCTTGCCAGCTAAACGCCGAGGCGCTCGCACTGTCGCAGAGCTTCGGCCTGTCGCTGGAGAAGACGCTCGAGGTGATCCACGGCACCACCGCGACCAACGGGCAGCTGAAGATCGCCTGGCCGGCAAAGGTGCTGGCCGGCGACATCGAACCGGGCTTCGCGATCGACCTGGCGCACAAGGACCTGACGCTGATCATCGGCGCAGCCAACGACAACAAGGTTCCCGTGCCGGTGGCGGCGGCCGCGCGCGAGGCGTACAGTCTCGCCCGCGCAACCAGCTACGGTCGCAAGGATTTCTCGTCGATGGTCGACGTGCTGTGCGAGGTCGCCGGGATCGAGAAACCCCGCCTCGCCGCCGGCAACCACTGAGGCAGGACGCAGCGCGACTTCTGCCGGCACGCTCGACCGACGAGCCAAGGATGCATCCATGAACGAAGCGACGGAAACCTGGGACCGCGTGCTCAGCCTGCTGAACGCGGAGCTGTTCTCCATCGGCAGCGCGCCGATCAGCGTGTTCGGCATCGTGCGGGTCATGATCATCGTGGCCGTGTTCGTCGCCATCTCTCGGCTGGTCAGGCGCGCGCTGCAGCACGTCGCCCATCGGCGCCCCGAGATCCACCCGGCGTCTGTGTACACGCTGGGCCGCGTCATCCATTACGCGCTGCTCGTCATCGGCGTGCTGATCGGCTTCTCGACGATCGGCGTGAACTTCACGAACATCGCGGTCCTGCTCGGCGCGCTCGGCGTA
>JAHEDO010000064.1 GCA_024641185.1 Burkholderiaceae bacterium
GACGTGGCCGACGCCATCTTCTGGCTCGGCGCGGGGGCGAAGAAGACCAGCGGCGAAGTGCTCGTCGTGGACGCCGGTGCAAGAACTGGACGCAACTGACGGCTCTATTCCGACGGCTCTATTCCGACGGCTCTATTCCGACGGCTCTATTCCGACGGCTCTATTCCGACGGCTCTCCGCAGACATCTCTCGACGCGTGCCGCGTCATTGCCGCCCGCCATCGAAGGAGAACTCGCCGCGACTGATCAGGCCGGGTCCGGGCCGGCATCCGGCCCGCAGAGCCGGACCATCTCCGCCAGGTCGACGAGTGTCGTCGCGCCCATCTTGTGCATCATTCGAGCCCGATGGATCTCGACCGTGCGGTGGCTGATGCCAAGTTCGCGGGCGATTTCCTTGTTGTGCTGTCCGGTCACCGCCAGCGCCATGACGTCGCGCTCCCGCGGCGTCAGATTGTCCAGGCGCGCAAATATCACGGCGACCTCGGCGGCGGCGCGCAAGCGTTGCGCGTCGCCGGCCTGCGCCTCGCCCACGCGCGCCAGCAACTCCGTGCCCCCGATCGGCTTCTGCAGAAAGTCGACCGCACCGGCCTTCACTGCGTGCACCGCGGTCGGCACGTCCCCGTGCGCGGTCAGGAAGAGCACCGGCAGCGCCAGGTGCCGCCGGGCGAGCTCCTCCTGAACTTCGAGCCCGCTCATACCGGGCATCGCGACGTCTAGCAGCACGCAAGCGCCCGCATGCGCGAGATCGTCCTTCAGGAAGGCCTCGCCGCTGTCGAACGCGTGAACCTCGTAGCCTGCCCCCTCGAGCAGCAGCGTCAGGCTGTCGCGCACCATGTCGTCGTCGTCGACGACGTAGACGATGGACTTCACGACGCCAACGGCAGCAGAACGTGAAAGACCCCGCCCGGCTCGCGGGCCTCGACCCAGAGGCGCCCTCCGTTGGCCTGCGCGAGGCTGCGGCTGATCCTCAGACCCATGCCGAGGCCGTCGGCCTTGCTGGTATAGAAGGGCGAGAAGAGATGCTCCGCTTCCTCCTTGGCGACACCGGGCCCGCTGTCCTCTACGGTGACTTCCGCCATGCGCTCCTCGGTGCGCAGATCGACCCTCACCGTTCCGGTGGGCATTCCCGCACCCGCGATCGCTTCGATGCCGTTGCGCAGCAGGTTGACCAGGATGTGCTCGACCTGTACCGCATCCGCGATCACGAGTGGCAGTTCTGCGCTGACGAACTCGATCTCGATGCCGCGCTGCCCTGCGTAGCCCCGGACCAGTTCGATGGCGCTTTGCACCAACGCGTTCAGATCGAGTGGTGACACCGACGCCGCATTTCGAGCGACGAACGCACGCAGGTCGCGCACGACCTTGCCCGCTCGCATCGCCGCAGCGCCGATCTTTTCGAACAACCTGCGATTGCGCCCGTCGGGATCGTCATATCCGGCGATGGCCTGCAAGCCTGCCGCGCTGTAGCTCGCGATCGCCGCCAACGGCTGGTTGATTTCGTGCGCAAGCACCGCGGCGAGTTCCCCGGCAGTGTGCATCCTGTGCAGGTGCGCCAGTTCCGCGAGGCGCTCGCGCTCTCGCGCTTCGGCTTCGAGCCGCGCAGTGATGTCGACCGCCGCAGCGATCACGTATTTGACGTTGCCATCGTCGTCGGTGAGCGCGGAACACATCCACGACAGGCGGCGCAGGCTGCCGTCGCGATGCAGCCATGCGGTCTCGGCACTCTGCGGAAATTCGCCCTGCAGCACCCGATCGAATATTTTCCGAACCCGTGCCTTCTCCGTGGGCGGAAAGACGAGATCCATGACGTCCTTTCCCTCGACCTCGGCGAGCCCGAGACCCGAAGTCAGCTGCGCCGCCCGGTTGAAGCGCACGATCCGCGCCTGCGGGTCCGACACCAGAATGATCGCCGGTGTCGTCTCCAGGATCTTCTCGACCATGTCGCGCTCGGCGCGCAACGCCTCACGTGCCTCCCGCCGCTTGGTGATGTCCACGGCGGTCGCCACCACGTAGCGCACGGCGCCCGTCTCGTCGCACAACGGTGCGTTCACCCACGCCAAGATGCGTTCGGTGCCGTCGCGGTGCCGCCAGCGGTTCTCCATCGCGACCTGCTCCCCGCGCTGGCGAACGCGGGGCAGCACATGCCTCACCGCAGGCGCCTCCTCGGACGGAATGAGACCAAGACTCCAGAAATCGCGACCGATGACCTCCTGCGTGGCATAGCCGGATGCGAGCTCACAGGCGGCGTTGAAGCGGACGATGCGCCCGTCCGGGTCGAGCACGGCGATCAGCGCGTTCGTGCTCTGCAGGATCGTCGACACGAAGTCGCGTTCCTCGAGCAGGTCGCGCTCGATGGCCTGCCGCCGCTGCGCCTCGTTCTCGAGTTGCGCGCTCAGCGCCGCGACCCGTTCCTCGAGCTCGCGGATCCGGGCTTCGTCGACCACCGACCTCGGTGTGTCCGCCCGATTCATCTCTGGGCTCCCTGACGCGCCCCGTCCGGGTCAGGAAAGCCGATCCGGATCGGCACGCTCGAAGTCGAGCACGACGCGACCGATCACCTTGCCGTCGCGCAGCTCTTCCATGCTGCGATTGACGTCGCTCGCTGGTCGCAGTTCCACCGGTGACGGTGCGAGCTTTCCGGAGCGCGCGAGCGCGACCACCTCGCGCAGCTCGCGCAGGCTGCCCACATAGGAGCCGCGCACCGAGATCGCACGCTGCGCGATCGGCGGCAGCGACAGCGTGATCTCTCCGCCGAAGAGGCCGCAAATAACGTAGTGACCTCCCTTGGCGAGCGAGGCGATGCCCAGGTTCGCGGTTGCCGGCATGCCGACGAAATCGAGTGCGCCGGCGATCGCCCCGCCGGTGAGCGCCTTCAGCCGGTCCAGCGCGTCCGCACCACGGGTGTCCACCACCTCCGCTGCGCCCTGCGCTCGAGCACGTTCCAGCTTGTCGGCGTCGACGTCGCAGGCCACGATGTTGGCCACACCCTTGGCGCGCAGCATCGCGATCGCCGCCATGCCGAGCCCGCCACAGCCGAGCACGACGACCCAGTCACGCGGCGTCAGTGCGGGAAGCTTGGCGATGCCACTGTACGCAGTGAGCCCGGAGCACGCGAGCGTCGCGGCCCAGGCCTCGTCGATGCCCGATGCGTCGACCAGATAGCGCGAATCCGGCACCAGGATATGCGTGGCGTAGGCGCCGGGCTTGATCACGCCGATGAAGCGCGTGTTCAGGCACAGATGGTCGTTTCCTGCCTCGCACACCGGGCACTTGCCGCAGCCGATCCACGGGTAGACGAGACGACGATCGCCGACCTTCACGCCGCCGGCCTGAGGCCCCAGTTTCTCGACCACGCCGTAGGGCTCGTGCCCGGTCGTGAACGGCGGCACGCAGCCTCGGTCCTTCACGTAGAAGCGCTTGCCGCCGCCAAGATCGAAGAACCCCTCCCAGATGTGCAGATCCGAATGACAGACACCGGATCGCGTGACGCGGATCAGCACCTCCGCGCCCTCGGGTTGCGGGGTCTCGCGAATGCGCGCCTGCAGGGGCTTGCCGTGTTCGACGACTTCGTAGCTCAGCACATCGATCTCCTGGTTCGGCCGCGATCCCCCGGGACCGCGGCGGCCGGGGCGCCGCCGCAAGATCTTCGCCGCCCACGGGGCCTGCCACGACGGACGGTGTGGCAATGATAAAGGAGCGGACACCCCCGATCCATCGCTTTGGTCAGCCCGCAAGACGAAAATCGTCGCCTTGAAAGCGTCGCTTTGAAATCGACCGCTTGCAATCCGCGACGCGACGATGACAGACTGCCGGCTCGACGAAAGATCCTGCAGCGCCATCATGGAGCCCTCGAGCATGAAACATCCTGTGTCGGGTGACCGGCTGCTGCTGCCGTTGACGCGGCAGCTTCGATCGCCGCTCGGGCCGCGGCGCGGGTCGGCGCCGCGCCGTCACTTCTGCGGACCGGTCGCGTCATGACCGTCGGCGCGGCGGCACCCGATCCTCGCATGCCGGTTCTGGTCGGCTGCGGTCAGATCACCGACGCCACCGGTGCGCCCACGTCGCAGCGCTCGCCGTCGCAGTTCGTCGCGCAGGCCGCGCAGCTCGCGCTCGACGACGCCTCGCCCGCCGCCGGCCCCGCCGCGCTCGCCACCCGGATCGACGCCGTTTCGGTGATGCGGTTCTTCAGCGAGTCCGGGCCGCGCTTCGTGCAGCCGTTCGGACGTTCGAGCAATCCGCCGCGCAGCGTCGCAAAGCGCATCGGTGCGGGCAGCGTACGCGAGTTCGCCTACACCGAGGTCGGGGGCAACATGCCGCAGTACCTCGTCAACGCCTATGCGGAGCGCATCGCTGGCGGCGAGATCGACGCGGCACTGATCTGCGGTGGCGAACTCCTGCGTTCGGCACACATCGCGCAGCGCGAGTCGGTGGCGCTCGACTGGAACGAGGACCCGGGCGGAGAGCCGGTCCCGGTCGGCGACGCTCGGCTCGGTTGGAGCGAGGAAGAGGCGCGTCACGGACTGTTTGCTGCGATCTGGTTCTACCCGCTGATCGAGAACGCGATCCGCGCCGGGCGCGGGCACGCGCCCGATCGGCACATGCGCTCGATGGCGCAGCTCTTCGCGCGCTTCGCAGCGGTGGCGCGCGACAATCCGCTCGCCACGCGCCGCGACGGCTACGACGCCGAAACACTCGCCCGCGTCGACGAGCGCAATCGCTACATCGCCTGGCCTTATCCCCGTCTGATGAACGCCAACGCATTCGTCGACCAGGCCGCAGCGGTGCTGATGACCTCGAGCGCACTCGCCGACGAGCTCGGGATTCCGACCGAGCGCCGCATCTACCTGCACGGCTGCGCGGACGCCGCGGACACCTGGGTGGTCAGCGAACGTGTTCAACTCGACCGCTCGCCCGCAATCCGGGGCTGCGCGTCCGCCGCGATGGCGATGGCCGGCATCGGACTCGAGCAGTTGGCGCTGTTCGACCTGTACAGCTGCTTTCCCTCCGCAGTCGAGGTGGCGTGCCGCGAGCTCGGGCTCGCCGAAGACGACCCGCGTGGCCTCACCGTGACCGGAGGACTCCCGTATTTCGGCGGACCGGGAAACAACTACGTGACCCACTCGATCGCGCAGATGATGCGCGACCTGCGTGCTCGACCCGGGGCGTTCGGACTGGTGACGGGCAACGGCAGCTACCTGACCAAGCACTCGGCGGGAATCTACTCGACCCGGGCGCCGCAAGGCCCGTGGCGACGCGAACACCCGTCGATTCTGCAGTCACGCATCGACGCGGCGCCCAAGGTACGCGTGGAGACGGCGCCCGCCGGCCGCTCGGCGATCGAGACCTACACCGTGGCGTTCGAGCGCGAACACCCGGTGCGAGGCCACGTGTTCGGCAGACTGCCGGACGGAGCCCGTTTCGTGGCGCGAGTGCCCGACGATCCGGCGCTGCTCGGGCAAATGATCGAGCGCGACCAGCTCGGCCGGACCGGCAGTGTGCGCGCCGGGGACGGGATCAATCTGTTCGTACCCGAATGATCCTGCGTATCGCAGTGTCGAGCGCGTGCTCGCCCAAGTCCGCGATACGCGTGCTGCTGGCGGCACTGCTGACCGCCGCGCTCAACACCGGCTGCGGTATTGCCAGGGTCGATGTGGCATCGGCGCAGCTGCACGATGCTCCGGCGCCGGAGCAGGCCACTGGCTGGACGAACAAGACCGTCCGATACGCTTCTCGCGACATGGTCGCGGCGGCCAACCCGCTTGCGGTGGAAGCGGGCGTCAAGGTGCTGGCCGCGGGCGGCAGCGCGATCGATGCCGCGATCGCGGTACAGACGGTGCTGAACCAGGTCGAGCCGCAGTCCTCGGGCATCGGCGGCGGCGCGTTCATGCTGTACTACGACAACGCGACCAACACCCTGACCACGTACGACGGCCGAGAGACCGCGCCCGCAGCCGCGGCCGGCGACATGTTCCGCGACTTCCGTGGCAGCGAGCGGCGGTTCTTCGCGGCGGTGGACGGTGGGCTTTCGGTCGGCACACCGGGCCTGCTGCGCATGCTCGAAATGGCGCACCGGGCCCACGGCAGGCTGGCCTGGGCTTCGCTCTTCGCCGACGCGATCCGGATGTCGGATGCGGGCTTCGCGATCTCGCCGCGGCTGGCGGCCCAGATCGCGGGCGCCGCCCCGCGCATCGTCGCGCAGGGAGACCCGGTGCGGCGCTACTTCCTGCATCCCGACGGCACACCGAAGGCCGCCGGCACGCTGCTGACGAACCCGGAACTCGCGGCGACGCTGCGCAGTGTCGCCGACGGCGGGGCCGATGCGTTTTATGCGGGCGCGCTCGCGCGGGCGATCGTCGACAAGGTGCGCGGGCACCCGACCAATCCGGGGCGGCTGACGATGGAGGACATGGCGGGCTACCACGCAATCGAGCGCCCCGCGATCTGCGCCGACTATCGCAGGTACAAGGTCTGCGGAATGGGACCACCGAGTTCGGGCGGCATCGCGGTGTTGCATCCTCGAGCGTTTCAACCTGCGTCAATACGCGCCCGACTCGCTAGACGCGGTGCACCTGGTGTCTGAGGCCTACCGCCTGGCCTACGCGGACCGCGCGAAATACGTCGCTGACAGCGACTTCGTCCGCGTGCCGGTGGCGGGGCTCCTCGCCCCGAGCTACCTGCGCGAGCGTGCCGCCTCGATCCGCATGGACCGATCGATGGGTGTGCCTGTCGCCGGCGCTCCGGCGGGCGCTGTATCGCACCTGGGCATCGACGACTCGCTCGGCCTGCCCTCGACCAGTCACATCTCCATCGTCGACAGGTATGGCAACGCGGTATCGATGACCACGACGATCGAGTTCGGCTTCGGCAGTCTTCAGATGGTCGGCGGGTTCCTGCTGAACAACCAGCTCACCGACTTCGCGTTCAGTCCGAACGACGCGCAGGGCAATCCGGTGGCCAACCGGGTCGAGCCGGGCAAGCGCCCGCGCAGTTCGATGTCTCCCACCATCGTCTTCGACGCCGAAAACCGCGTCGAGGCGGTCGTCGGCTCACCGGGCGGCGGCAACATCATCCAGTACGTGGTGAAGACGCTGCTCGGCCTCATCGACTGGGACATGAACATCCAGCAGGCGATCGACCTGCCGAACTTCGGCGCGCAGACCGGTGCGACGACGACGATCGAGCGTCATACCAAGGTGGTCGAGCTGAGCGCGGGACTGGAGGCACGCGGCCATACGGTCCGTATCGCCAGCGAGAACAGCGGCGTGCAGGGAATCGTGTTCAACGGCATGAGAGGTCCGGCAAAGCCGGGCCGGCTGGCCCGTGATCCGGGCGCGGGCCGATGGGCGGGCGGCGCCGACCCTCGGCGCGAGGGAACCGCGGCGGGCAACGACTGACGCCGAGGCCCCAGCCGGCCCGTGCAGGCGCGGGGGAAGCGCTCCGAAACCGAGTGGCTGGCCGCGGCCGATCAACCTCAGTTATAGGAACGATAGCCGGTCGCGCTTCCGTCCTTGCCGATGAGCAGCACGTCGAACGCATCCTTGCGCCCACCGTATTCCGGTCCGTCCATGCCCGGAGATCCGACGGGCATGCCGGGCACCGAGAGGCCCAGCGCCCTGGGCTTTTCAGCGAGCAGACGCCGGATATCCGACGCGGGCACATGGCCCTCGAGCACGTAGCCGTTGACCAAGGCGGTATGGCAGGACCCGTACAGTTCGGGCATCCCGAGTTTCGCGCGCATCGGCGCGGTGCTCGGCACCTCGATGGTCCGGACCTTGAATCCATTCGCCTCGAGGTGCTTGATCCAGTCCTTGCAGCAACCGCATGTCGGGCTCTTCCAGACCTCGACAAAGGGCTGGGCCTGCGCCGCGAACGCGGTCGGCACGAAGGGCATCGCCACCGAGGCCATGATCAGGATGCGACGATTTCGATTCACTGCGTATCTCCTGGTGTGGTGTTGCGGCCTGTACGATCCGATTTCCGCCCTGGCCGATGAGGGTCTTTCGATGCAGCCGACAGCGCCGCGCGATGACAACACGGCACGCCAATCGCCGCATTGTGCTCTGTCGGCATTCGTGAGGCGTACTTGCGTCGCGCAGCGGTCATGGTGCCTCGCTCCGCCACGGCGCCCGCCGGTCAGCCGCCGCGAAGCTGGAGCGCGGTCTTGTAGCGCACCTGCTTCAGCGCGAAGCTGGAACGGATCTTTTCCACCTGCGGAATCGGCGACAGCTGCTCCAGGATGAATCGCTCCAGCGATTCGATGTCGGGCACCGCGACCCGCAGCAGGTAATCCGCATCGCCGGTCATCAGGTAGCACTCCATCACCTCGTCGTGCGCGCACACGCGCGTCTCGAAGGCCTCGAGTGCTTCGCGGCTCTGCTGCTTCAGGCTGATCGAGATGAACACGTTCAGGTTCAGTCCGAGCTGCTTCGCGTCCAGCAGCGCGACGTAGTGCCTGATCAGCCCGGACGACTCCATCGCCCTGACCCGCGCCAGGCACGGCGACGCCGAAAGATGCACCCGGCGCGCGAGTTCGACATTGGACAGGCTCGCGTCGGCCTGCAACTCGCGCAGGATTCTGAGGTCGGTGGCGTCGAGATCCATTGGCAGAGGTTGATTATTCTTTCAATTCAAAGATTTACAGAACTATATGCCGCATATTTTGTCATATGGAAGCATTTTCAGACGCATATTCGGTCCGTATCCGCATATATTGGATTTCTAGCCGGAGACTTCGATGAGCGACCACTCCCTGCATCCGACGCTATCGGCGGGTGCCATGAGCCCCGACACGGACCCCGAGGAAACCGCCGAGTGGACCGAGGCGCTGCGATCGCTGATCGCGTCGAGCGGCCCGCAGCGCGCGCGCTTCGTGCTCGACCGGTTGGCGGTGATCGCGCGCGAACCGGCGATCGGCTGGCACCCCGTGCGCGGGACACCCTACGTCAACACGATCCCGGTCGATCGCCAGCCGGCGTTTCCCGGCGACCGCGACATCGAGCGGCGCATCAAGAGCATCCTCCGCTGGAACGCGATGGCAATGGTCGTGCGGGCGAACAAGCAGAGCCCGGGGATCGGCGGGCACATCTCGCCATCGAGGAGCGGCTCGGATCACTGATGCGCTGGAACGCCCTCGCGATGGTGGCGAAGGCCAACCGCGCCTATGGCGAGCTGGGCGGTCACATCGCCAGCTACGCCAGCGCGGCCGACCTGTTCGAAATCGGCTTCAATCATTTCTTTCGCGCGCGCAGCGAAGGCGTCGGCGGCGACCTGGTCTTCTTCCAGCCGCACTCGGCGCCGGGCGTCTACGCGCGCGCCTATCTCGAGGGCCGGCTCGAAGAACGCGACCTGGAGCACTACCGACAGGAGCTCGGCGCCGCGAAGACCGGCGCGCACGGGCTGTCCAGCTATCCGCATCCGTGGCTGATGCCCGCGTTCTGGCAGTTTCCGACCGGTTCGATGGGGATCGGGCCGATCAGTTCCATCTACCAGGCCCGCTTCATGCGCTACCTGCAGCACCGCAAGCTGCTCGACACCGGCGGACGCACCGTCTGGGGCGTGTTCGGCGACGGCGAGATGGACGAGCCCGAGAGCATGTCGGCGCTCACGCTCGCCGCGCGCGAGGGACTCGACAACCTGATCTGGGTGGTCAACTGCAACCTGCAGCGCCTCGACGGTCCGGTGCGCGGCAACGGCCGCATCGTCGACGAACTCGAGACGCTGTTCAGCGGCGCGGGCTGGAACGTCATCAAACTCGTCTGGGGCTCCGACTGGGACGGGCTGTTCGCGCGCGACGCGAGCGGCGCGCTGGTGCGCGCGTTCGCGCACACGGTCGACGGACAGTTCCAGACCTTCGCCGCGAAGGACGGCCGCTACAACCGCGACAACTTCTTCGGCCAGGACCCGGAGCTCGCACGGCTCGCGCAGGGCCTGACCGACGAGCAGATCGACCGGCTCAAGCGCGGCGGCCACGACCTGGTCAAGATCTACGCCGCCTACCACGCCGCGGTCCGCCACCGCGGAAAGCCGACCGTGATCCTCGCGCAGACCAAGAAGGGCTACGGCATGGGCGAGGCCGGCCAGGGCAAGATGACGACGCACCAGCAAAAGAAGCTGGACCGCGACGCACTGATCGCGTTTCGCAATCGCTTCCAGCTGCCGCTGTCGGACGAGCAGACCGAGGCGCTCGCCTTCTACCGCCCGGAGCCCGACAGCGCGGAGATCCGCTACCTGCACGCGCGGCGCGCTGCGCTCGGCGGCTACATGCCGGCCCGCACTTCACAGTGTGTGCCGGTCGCGGTGCCGCCGTTGTCGACCTACGCGGAGTTCGCGATCAACGGCGACGGCCGCGAGATCAGTACGACGATGGCCTTCGTTCGAATGCTCACCGGTCTGCTCAAGGACGTGGCACTGGGTCCGCGCGTCGTGCCGATCGTCGCCGACGAGGCGCGCACCTTCGGGATGGCCAACCTCTTCAAGCAGGTCGGGATCTATTCGAACGTGGGGCAGAAATACGAGCCCGAGGACATCGGCTCGGTGCTCAGTTATCGCGAAGCGCAGGACGGCCAGATCATCGAGGAAGGGATCAGCGAGGCCGGCGCGATCAGCTCCTGGGTGGCTGCGGCGACGAGCTATTCGGTCCACGGGCTCGCGATGCTGCCGTTCTACATCTACTACTCGATGTTCGGGTTCCAGCGCGTCGGCGACCTGATCTGGGCCGCGGCCGACCAGCGCTCGCGCGGCTTCCTGATCGGTGCGACCGCCGGGCGCACGACGCTGGGCGGCGAAGGCCTGCAGCATCAGGACGGCACCAGCCTGCTGAGCGCCTCGACCGTGCCCAACTGCCGGGTGTACGAGCCGGCCTTCGCCGCTGAACTCGCGGTGATCCTGGACCACGGAATGCGCCGGATGCTCGAGGACGGCGAGGACGCCTTCTACTACCTCACCGCGACCAACGAAAACTACGCGCAGCTGCCCCTGCCGCAGGGCGCGCAGGCCGACGTCATCCGCGGCATGTACCGCATCGGCGCACACGATCCCGAGGACACGAAGGCACGCGTGCGCCTGCTCGGCTCGGGGCCGATCCTTTGCGAGGTGATTGCCGCGGCGCAGCTGCTGGCGCAGGACTGGGGCGTGGCCAGCGAGACCTGGAGCGTGACCAGCTACAGCGAACTCGCGCGCGAGTCCCATGCACTGCAGCGCAAAGCACGCCTGAATCCGCTGGCGCCCGCCATACCCGGCCACGCAGAGCGCTGCCTCTCGGGTGACGATCCGGTGATCGCGGCCAGCGACTGGGTGCGCGCATGGCCGCAGCTGATCGCCGGCGCGGTGCGCTCACGCTTCGTGGCGCTGGGGACGGACGGTTTCGGCCGCAGCGATACGCGCAACGCGCTGCGCGAATTCTTCGAGGTCGACCGCCACCAGATCGTCGTCGCGGCACTGCACGCGCTCGCGCTCGACGCCAGGATCAGCTCCGTGCGCGTTGCCGAGGCGATCACCCGCTACGGAATCCGGCCGGTCGATGCCGCGCCCTGGGAGCGATGACCTCGCGCCGGAACCGACGCGCCGGAACCGACGCGCCTAGTCGCTTCACTTCGCTACGGACAACTCCAGGCGCAGATCGACGGTCTTCCCGCGCGTGGCCTCGACCTTGCGAGGCTCGGCCACCGAGACGCGCGACGCCGCGACGTTGCCCTTGGTCGTGAGTTCGCGCGCCACGCCTTCGGCACGGCGCGTCGCGAGTTGCGTGAGCGCCTCCTCGGGCAGCGGTTCCTCCGCGATCAACCGGTCGAGAAGGCTCTGGTGGAACGCGCTGTCGGGCGCCTTGTCTCCGCTCCGGCTTTTGAGCGCCTGCAGCACGTCAGCGGCATAGCGCTGCTTGAACAAGGCCTCGATCGCGCGCTGGAACCTGGGGTCGCCGGGATCGATCGGCCCCGGAGCCTCGCCGGGCGCGAGCGACAGTCCCGCGCCGCGCACGATCGCGCTGCGCACCGACAACGACTTGAGCGCCGGCGCGTCGAGCTCGGGCGCCTGCACGCCGGCCACGACGAGTTTCAGGCCGGGGCGCTTGCCGAGCACCGTCGCCACCGACGCGAGCTTCTGGAGATCCGGCGGCGCGATTGCGTCGCTGCCGGGCTCGAATGCGACCACGTCGGCATTTTCCTCCCCCGCGCCGAACAGCGCGCCCAGCGCACGAAATGGCGCGGTGACGATTCGCCCGATGAAATTGCCGATCGCCTTCGTGACGACCGCGCCGATGTCGAACTGCGGATCGTTCAGATCGCCCGAAACCGGCACGTCGAGGTCGATCACGCCGTTCTCGTCCTGCAGGATCGCGATCGCGAGTTCGAGCGGCACACTGCCGGAGCCGGGACTCTCGACCTTCTCGCCAAGTGCGATCTTGTTGATGACGATCTTGTTCGCACCGATGAGTTTGCCGTCCTTGACCTTGTATTCGAGATCGAGGGAGAGAGTTCCGGCCGTCACGCCATATCCGGCGAATCGCGCCACATAGGGCGAGAGCGAGGACATCTCCAGATTGCGAAAGTTCATCGTGACGTCGGTCTGCGCCTCGGGCCGGCGCAGACTGAGCTGCCCGCCGATCTTCGCCGAGCCGAAGTCGTTGACCTTCGCGTCGAGTTCGATCTTGGCGACCCGCGCCGGGTCGGTGCTCAGCCCGGCGATCGCGCCCTTCAGCGCGTGCATCCGCGTCGCGAACTGCGGCCGCAGACTCAGGTCCGCGAAGTCCAGCGAACCGCGCGTGAACCGGACCCGGGCGATCGATACCGGGAACGGATCCGCCGAAGATGTCGCATCGACGCTCGCCGCGGATGTCGCGTCGCCAGCAGCTGCGGGCTTCGCCGCAGTCGGTCCGGTGGACTTCAGAACCCCCCGGAAGTTGACCTTGCGGTCCTCGCCGATCACCAGCCGCCCGTCAACGCCGTCCACCAGCAGTTCGACGACGTCCAGCCGGTTCGGCGACAGGCTCAGCGTGACGTCGGACGACGACACCGCGTCCCACGAAAGAAGCGGCTGTTTCACGCCGCGCTCCTGCAGCTGCAGACGGTTCACCGCGAAGCCGCCGCGATAGTCGAGCAGCGCGTTCAGCGCAGAGCCGTTCCCGGCAGAGTTCGCTGCGGGGCCCGCGGAGTTCGCTGCGGGGCCCGCGGACGCGCCGCGATAACGAAGTCGTCCCTGCGCTGAAAATGTTCCGGAAGCGAGGTCCAACTCGGCGTACTGCGATAGCAGCGCGCGGGCCGGCGCCAGGGCCAGGTCCGAGACCTTCACCGCCAGGTCGGCCGCCCCGTCCGCAGCCCGCACCGTGCCTTTCGCCGACAGTGCTCCACCGTCCCTGGCCGTGGCGGCGACCTCGACGCGCACCGGTGCGCTCGACGCCGAGTCGTACCCGGTCGCAGCCACGCTGATCGCATCGAGCCCGACGGCCAGCACGGGTTCGCTACGCCTATCCTCGAAGTCGACCGAGATGCCGTCGATGGTGGCGCTGCGAACCGCCACCCGCCAGGGTTTCTCGCCGGCCACCTTGGCCGTGGCGCCGGGCGTGGCGCTGCTGCCTGCGCCACCTGGCGAGGCTGCGGCGGGCGCCGCGCCGCCGCCTGC
>JAHEDO010000065.1 GCA_024641185.1 Burkholderiaceae bacterium
CCATTCAATTCCTCCGGCGTACTGTACCCTCCCCAAGCGCTGGCGTGGGCCCCGTTCGTCATCGCCAGGCCCGCTTCCAGTCGGTTGCCACATGGCAGCGCTCGCACTGCGCACCGAAGCGGCCGTCATGGCCATCGTCCTTCGCATGGCAGGCGACGCAGGCGCGCGACGGATTCGCGTTGGCCGCGGAGGTCTTCGTGTGGCAGAGATCGCATTGCAGCTTGCGGTGGGCGCCGTCGAGCGGGAAGCGGGTTCGCGCGTGATCGAAGTCCCAGGACTTCCAGGTGCCGGTGTAGTGGCAGGTCTCGCAGCGGCTGCCGAAGCGCCCCTCGTGCTTGTCCTCCTTCTCGTGACAGGCGTAGCAGCGCGACGACGCGTCCCGGTAGGCCGGTGTCTTGTGGCACTTCGCGCACTCCACGCCGACATGGCTGCCGGTCAGCGGAAAACGGGCGAGGTTGTGATTGAACGGCTTGCCCTTCCACCGACTCTCGTCGTGGCAACTCTCGCACTTCGCGCCGAGCTGACCCTTGTGACTGTCGTCCTTGCGGTGGCACGCGATGCACGCCGTGTCCAGCTTCGCCGAGGTGATCACCCCCTTTTCCGGCAAGTGGCAGGCGTCGCACTTCGCGCGCCCGTGCCCACCCCTCAACGGGTAGCGCGTGTCCCGGTCGTGATCGAACCTGGTCTCTGTCCATCCTCTCTCGCTATGGCAGCTCTCGCACTTCTCCCCGTAGCGCCCCCTGTGCCCCTTCTTCTGGTCGTCCGGTCGGTGACACGCGAAGCAGGTCCGTTCGACCCGGATCCTCGCGCCGGGGCCCGACACGCCGCCCACGTGGCAGGCCTCGCACTTGACGCCGCGATGCTTGTCGAGCAGCGGAAAATCCGACCGGTCGTGGTCGAAGCCCGAGCCCTTCCAATCGCGCGCGTCGTGACAGTTCTCGCACTTCTCTCCCAACTCGCCCCGGTGCCCTTTCTCCCGGTCGTCCTTGCGGTGGCAGGCGATGCACGCCCGGTCGACGCGGATCGACGCGCCCGCACCCGAGACGCCTCCCGCGTGGCAGGCCTCGCAGCGGACGCTACGGTGCTTGTCGCGCAGCGGGAAGGTCGAACGGTCGTGATCGAAACCCGAGCTTTTCCAGGCGCGCTCGTCGTGGCAGCTCTCGCACTTCTCGCCGAGTTCGCCCCGGTGCCCCTTCTGCTGATCGTCGCCGCGGTGACATGCGACGCATCGCGTCGAGGGCTTGTCCTCGTAGATCGTGCCCCCCTTGTCGAGGACATGGCAGGAGGCGCAGGTGGCCTGCCGATGCCCGCCCTTCAGCGCATAACGGGTGGCGACGTCGTGGTCGAAGGTGATTTGCTTCCACGACTTGTCGTTGTGGCAGGACTCGCACTTCGCCCCGTAGCGCCCCCGGTGTCCCCGCTGCTGATCGTCCTTCCGGTGGCATCCGTTGCAGGTGCGCGGGGTCGCCTGATAGGTGCGGTCGACATGGCACTTCGCGCACGCAACTTCGGCGTGCTTGCCGCCGAGCAGCGAGAACTTCGTCTTCTCGTGGTCGAAACGCGCCACCGTCCAGCGCTCCTGGTCGTGGCAGCTCTCGCACCGGTTCCCGAGATGGCCTTTGTGCCCCTTCTGTGCGTCGTCCTTCGCGTGACAGTCGCTGCACTTCCCCGGCGCCTGGCGGTACTTCTTTTGCGGCTGATGGCACGCCTCGCACTTCGCGTCCCGATGCGCGCCGAGGAGCTTGAAGTCCGCCTGAGCATGGTCGAACTTCTTCGGGTCGAGCGGCGCGATCTCCGCCCCGCGCCCCTTGTGCTCGGTGTGGCAGCCTCGGCAGGTCCTGTCGTCCAGGCGGCCGTGCAGGCGAGTGCGCGTGCTGACGTCGGTCGCGACGTCCTTGTGGCAGGCCAGGCACAGCCGCGTCTGCGCGCTCTTGTCGAAGCGCTGATGGCACTTGTCGCAGTCCAGCTCGAACTTCGCGTGTCCGGCGATCACCTCGCCGGGCATCAGCGCCTTCTCGATCACCTGCGCCGCCGCCAGCACGGGCAGGAACACGAGCAGGGGAACGAGCAGCCATCGCAGCAGCCGGTCAGTACATGTGCACGGCGACGACATGCGCGACGGCGCTCACCACTAGCAGGTACAGGAAAGGCACGTGCACGACGTGCCATAGCGAGAACAGGCGTTCCCAGATCGCCAGGTGTGCAACGTCGACCGCCGCGTCGAGAAAGGCGTCGATCTGTCTTGCCGCACGGCGGTAGCCCAACTGCCTGCGGGTGGACTTGCTGCGCCGCTCGATCTGCATCAGCGCGCTTTTCGCGTCTCGCCGGATCTGGCGCCCCAGCACCCGGCTGCGCGCACGCAGCGTGGCGAAGCGCCAGGCGCGCATCACGACGGAGCCGATGGGTCGCGTCGCCTCGGCTTCGAACGCGTGCAGTCGCGCCTCGAGATCCGGACGGATCATGAAGACCACCCTCAGGCTCTCGGTGCTTTTGCGCAGTTGCGCCTGCACCTCGGACAGCGTCTGGTGACGGCCGGACAGTCCCTTGTGCACGTGCCGATACAGGAATCGACCCACCACGCCGCTGCACGCGACCAGGATCATCGCGTAGAGCGCGACCGTCCCGTTCATCGAGCCCGTCCGGAAGGTGGAATGAAACAGCACGAGAATCGGCCCACCGATCCCCGCGACCATGTGGAATCGGAACCAGTGCTCCATGCGCCCGAGCCGTTCGAGGCCGCGCACGCGCTTTCGCAGCGGATACGCCAGCAGGCTGAGCATCAGCAGACCGCCGGCGAGCCCAAGGTTGTAGCCGAAGTCCGATCCGGGGTCGTACAGCTCACCCACCGCGACGAGCCAGGCCAGGAAGAGCACCATCAGCACCAGCATGGCCAGCGCGGCGCGCCATACGGCGCGCAACAGCCTGTCGGCGCCTGGACGTGCCGTCCATCCGCGCGTGCTGCCCGTCACCGGTCCGATTACGCTCGACTGTGCCATGCTCCGTCAATATTTCGCGTAACGACGCCCCATAGGCGCGTCCGAATGTCCGCGCCGGAATTCACGAAAGGCCTGATCGTGAATGGGAATATTTCACATTACAACCCGTCAAGTCAAGCATCCCGCAGCCGAAGAATGAGACGGGCGTGGATGTGCGCGGACGCGAAGCCGCTCGATGGTCGGCGCAAGCCGCCCGAAGGACGCGCCGCTCCGGGCCGCCTGCCGGCAGCCCCCTGCTGATCCCCGACGCAAGCAGATTCCGCCGGTTTCATGTCCGACGCCCTCTACTACCTGATTCCCGTCTCCTTGCTCGTGATCGCGGCTGGCGTTCACCTGCTGATCCGCCGCGCGCGCTCCCGGGCGAACGCGAAAGCGTTGCGCGAAGCACAGGAAGCAGGCCTCACCGAGCCGCCCACGCTTCACCCGGTCGTCGACCTGTCCGTCTGCATGGGGTCGGGTGCCTGCGTACGCGCGTGTCCCGAAAAGGCCCTCGGGGTCATCGACGGCAAGGGCGTGCTCGTCAATCCGACGCATTGCATCGGCCACGGTGCGTGCGCGCCGGCCTGCCCGGTCGGCGCGATCAAACTCGTCTTCGGCACGGAACGGCGCGGCGTCGAGATACCGGCAGTCGATCCGCACTTCGAGACCAACGTCAAAGGCATCTTCATCGCCGGCGAGCTGGGCGGCATGGGGTTGATCCGCAACGCGATCCGCCAGGGTACGCTGGCGATCGAATCCATCGCGAAACGCCCGCGCGGCGAGGCGGAACTCGATGCGCTGATCGTCGGCGCCGGCCCGGCCGGTATCGCCGCATCGCTCGCCGCAAAGCAGGCCAACCTGAAGTACGTGACGGTCGAGCAGGAGCATTCACTCGGCGGCACCACGTACCACTACCCGCGCAACAAGCTGGTGATGACCGCGCCGATGAAGCTGCCGATCGTGGGCGAAATCCGCGTGCGCGAGGTCAGCAAGGAAGAGCTGATGGACATCTGGAAGTCGGTGCTCGAACAGGGAACTCCGGACATCCGGTTCGGCGAGCGGATGGAGGAGATCTCGACAGAGGGCGAGGTTTTCGTCGTCCGCACGAACCGCGCGACCTACCGTAGCGCGAGCGTGCTGCTCGCGATCGGCCGCCGGGGCACGCCGCGCAAACTCGGCGTGGCGGGCGAAGACCAGTCGAAGGTCGTCTACCGACTGATCGAAGCGTCGCAATACCAGGGAGACGACGTACTGGTCGTCGGCGGCGGCGACAGTGCGCTGGAGGCGGCGCTGGACCTCGCCGCCGAGCGGGACACCAAGGTGACGCTGTCGTACCGAGGCAAGGCATTCGACCGCGTCAAGCCGAAGAACCGTGACCGGATCGACGCCGCCGTCTCGGAAGGGCGCCTGCGCCTCGAACTCGAGACCACGGTCGGCGAGATCGGCGCTGATCGCGTCACGCTGCGACGAGGAGAATCGGAGATCGCACTGCCCAACGACCGGGTGATCGTTTGCGCGGGCGGCGAACTGCCCACGCCGATGCTCAAGAAGATCGGCATCCAGGTCGAAGCGCACTACGGGAGCTGAAAGGCGCGCGACCGCAAACGCAAAAAGGCCGACACGGATGTCGGCCTTTTCGGTCTTTCTTGGCGCCGCCCGCTGTTTGCGGCCGCGCAGAATGCTTGGTTGCGGGGGCAGGATTTGAACCTGCGACCTTCGGGTTATGAGCCCGACGAGCTGCCAGACTGCTCCACCCCGCGTCCGGAACCGAAGATTATAGTACAAGACGCCGTCGCGCGCCAAATCCCGGCGGTTGCGCCATCAGGAGGCGCGAAAGCCCGAGCCGGGCGCCCCGATCTGCACCGGTCGCGCTGCTAAACTTCAGGCTCCCTCAAGAACAGCGGACGGTCGTCGGATGAGATTCTGCTCCGCGTGCGGGCAAACGGTCGAGCACAGAATCCCGGCGGGCGACAACCGGCTGCGTTATTGCTGCCCGGCCTGTGGGGCGATCCACTATCAGAACCCCCGGATGGTCCTCGGCACGATTCCCGTCTGGCAGGACAAGGTGCTCCTGTGCAAGCGCGCGATCGAACCTCGCTACGGCTACTGGACACTGCCGGCCGGATTCATGGAAAACGGCGAAAGCACCGGCGAGGGCGCTACCCGCGAGACCATCGAAGAGGCCGGCGCACGCATCGAACTGGGCGAGCCGTATTCCATCCTCGATGTTCCCCAGGTCGAGCAGGTTCACATGTTCTTCCGGGCGTCCCTGCTCGACCCCGACTTCGACCCCGGGCCCGAAAGCCTGGAGGCGCAACTGTTCAGCGAAGCGGAGATCCCCTGGGGGGCGCTGGCGTTTCGCACCGTCACACAGACACTGCGATGGTTCTTCGAGGACAGGCGCGAAGGGATCTACCGTCTGCACACCGGGACGATCCGCTACGAACCCAAGGCCCGCGGCTGAGCCCCGGTCACGGCGGCATCTGCAGCACGGTGAACCGATGCAACGACGGTCGCTCCTGAGCGGTCGCGCGACCGGCGCGATAGCGGCCCTGGCGGGTCGGCGCCGATGACGATCCCCTGGGTGGAACCGGGCGAGCCGCTGCCCGATCCTGTGCTCGCGCTGCGCGAGCCCAACGGACTGCTGGCCGCGGGACGAGACCTCGGCGCGCGCCGGCTGCGCGACGCGTACCACCGCGGAATCTTCCCGTGGTATTCGCAGGGGCAACCGGTGCTGTGGTGGTCGCCGGATCCGCGAATGGCGCTCTTCCTGAACGAGTTCGCGCTGTCACGCTCGCTGACCAAGACCATACGAAAGCTGCGGCGCGAGGGGCAGTGGCGCCTCAGCCTGGACCACGCGTTCGAGCGGGTGATGCGCGAGTGCGCGTCCACGCGCCCGGGGCAGGAAGGGACCTGGATCACTGCCGAGATCCGCCGCGCCTACGTCGAACTGCATCGCGAGGGGCTCGCGCATTCGGTGGAGGTCTGGAGCGACGACACGCTGATCGGCGGCCTGTACGGGGTTTCGATCGGGCGGATGTTCTTCGGCGAGTCGATGTTCGCGCGCCGCACGGACGCGTCGAAAGTGGCCCTTGCCGCACTGGTGCACACCTTGGTCGACGCCGGATTCCGCGTGATAGACTGCCAGCAGAATACGGCCCACCTCGCGTCGCTGGGCGCAAGAGAGATTGCCCGCGAAGACTTTCTCCAGATCGTGTCCGTCATGACATCGATGACCGCGCCCGACTGGGGCAGCATGAAGATCGCGCTGCCCGACGCATGACCCATCTCAAGGAACTGCCCTTCGCGGCACTGCAGTTCTACGCGACTGCCCCCTACCCATGCAGCTACTTGCCGGACCGGCAGGCTCGCTCGCAGGTCGCGACACCGAACCACCTGATCAACGCCGACGTGTACAGCGAACTGGTGCGCGCCGGCTTCAGACGCAGCGGCGTGTTCACCTATCGCCCCCACTGCGACGGGTGCCGGGCCTGCGTGCCGGTGCGGGTGCCGGTCGCGGAGTTCGTGCCCAGGCGCAATCAGCGTCGCGCGGCCCGCGCGCACGCCGGGTTGCGGGCCCTGGTCGCGAGACTGGGTTTTTCGCCGGAGCACTACGGCCTGTACCTGCGCTACCAGTCGCTGCGCCACGCGGGCGGCGGGATGGATCAGGACAGCCGCGAGCAGTACGCGCAGTTCCTGCTTCAGAGCAAGGTCAACACACGGGTGGTCGAGTTCCGCGAAGCCGACGGCACGCTCCGGATGGTGTCGATCGTCGACATCCTCAACGACGGCCTCTCGTCCGTGTACACCTTCTACGATCCGGACATGCCCGGCACGAGCTACGGAACCTACAACGTGCTCTGGCAGATCGCGCAGTGCCGCCAGCTCGAACTGCCATACCTTTACCTGGGCTACTGGATCGCGCAGAGCCCCAAGATGGCCTACAAGGCGAAATTCGGCCCGATCGAGCGCCTGAGTGCCGGCGTCTGGGAGCGCATCGACGCCCTCGACGACGGCACGGATTCCTGAGCGGCACGGCGGCCCCTTGCTGAATCCCTACTCGCTGGCCCGGCCACTGCTTTTCGCGCTCGACCCGGAGCGCGCGCACGAACTCACGCTGGCGACGATCGATCGCGCGGCGCAGACCGGCATGTTGCGGCTGGCCGGCGGCGCTCCGGTCGACGACCCGATCGAGGTGATGGGAATGCGGTTCCGCAACCGGGTCGGCCTGGCCGCCGGGCTGGACAAGAACGGCGCGCATATCGACGCGCTCGCCGCGCTGGGCTTCGGCTTCATCGAGGTCGGCACGGTGACGCCCAAAGGGCAGCCCGGAAACCCTCGCCCCCGTATGTTCCGGTTGCCCGAGGCGGACGCGGTGATCAACCGGATGGGATTCAACAACGACGGCGTCGACGTCTTCATGAAGAACGTCGCGCGCTCCGGGTTCAACGGCGTGCTCGGCCTGAACATCGGCAAGAACGCGTCGACGCCGATCGAGCGCGCCACCGACGACTACCTTCACTGCCTGGAGCGCGTCTATTCGCGCGCAAGCTACGTCACGGTCAACATTTCGTCGCCGAACACCAAGAACCTTCGACAGTTGCAGGGCGCCGACGAACTCGACGCGATGCTCGCCGCGCTGCGAGAGCGTCAGCTCGGACTGGCGGACCGCCACAAGCGGTATGTGCCGCTGGCGCTGAAGATCGCGCCCGACCTGGACGACGCCCAGATCGAGGCGATCGCGCAGAAACTGCGGTCCCACGAGATCGACGCGGTGATCGCGACGAACACGACGATCTCGCGGGAGTCGGTGCTGGGGCTGCGCCATGCGCAGGAGGCTGGCGGGCTGTCCGGAGCGCCCGTGCGCGCGCTGTCGAATCGCGTGATCCGGGCATTGCGCGCCCTGATGCCCGGCGGCTATCCGATCATCGGCGTAGGCGGAGTGATGTCGGGCGCCGACGCCTGCGAGAAGATCGACGCGGGGGCGACGCTGGTGCAACTCTATACCGGCCTCGTCTACCGCGGTCCTGCGCTCGTGCGTGAATGCGCACTGGCGCTGCGCGCGCACTGCGCGGCGGCACGATGACGCGGCCACCGCTGCGCGCAGGGACTCGGGCGCGGCGACCCGCGTCCGCACGCGACGCCCCTGCACGACACATCAGGAGTACACGATGAAATCACTGTTCAAGGCCATCGGCCTCGCCGCCGCGCTCGTCGCGGCCACGCCGGCATTCGCCCAGCTCAAGGTCAAGGACGCCTGGGTGCGCGGCACCGTCGCCCAGCAGACCGCCACCGGCGCGTTCATGGCACTCAGTGCCACGGAAGACCTCAAGCTCGTCCAGGTCCAGAGCCCGATTGCCGGCGTGGCGGAGATTCACGAGATGAAGATGGACGGCGGCGTGATGCGGATGCGGCCGATCACCGCCCTCGATCTGCCTGCCAATCGGACCGTCGAACTCAAGCCCGGCGGCTACCACGTCATGCTGATGGGCCTGAAACAGCCGCTGATGGACGGCGCGACCGTGGTGCTGACGCTCACCGTCGAGACGCGCGACGGGAAGCGCTCGACGGTCGAGGTCAACGCGCCGGTGCGGCCGCTCAACAGCGCGGCAGGCGCACCGATGAAAATGCACTAGGTCTGCGCCCCACCGCGCGCGATCGCGCGCGCGGCCGCGCCAAGCGTGATCGGCTTGCCGTGCGGCGTGCGCTCCGCGGCGACACGCCAAGATTGGCGCAGCGAGGCGAGCACGAGTGGCTCCACGATGCCCTTGTCCAACAGCATGCGTTCGAGTGCCGCGAGCCAGTGCTGGTAGTACGTCTCTCCGGTGTCCGGGTCGCCGGCGGCCTGCGCTGCCTTGATCGCCTCGGACAGATAGCGCGCCCATTCGGTCCACGCGAACAGCCCTCGTTCGTGCAGAGCGAGCGTGATCGCGAAGGCCTGCGCCTGCCAGGGCTCGGCGAACACCGGCCCCTGGCTGTCGCAGGGCAGATCGGGCAACGGACCGGGCAGGCGGGTCATCGGAGCGCCACCTTCAGATGGCCGGCGCAAGGTACGGCTCCCAGCAGTCGGTGCAGACGCTGGACGCCGTCGTGTCCGGGCCCCACAACTCGTGCGCGTCGAAGCGCACCGAGTACAACCACTGCGGCTGTTCGCCGAGACCTTGCGCGTTGGTGTCGGGAAACACATGCGCGCCGCGCAGCGCGACGATTCGCCCGACCTTTCCGCGCACATACCGTGGCAGACGGGTGTGGTGGACGGGGTTCATCTCGAGCGTGCGCACCGCGTCGCCGACCGAGAACCGCGCCGGCGCGCCGGCCGCGCGCTCGGATGGACCGCCGCGTGCGAGCGTTGCGGGCACCATGTCGGCGCCGACCGCCCGCAGGTCCGTTCGCGCGGGCGCGAGCGAGCGCCTAGTCGCGACCTCCTGCGCAGTCAGCATGCCCCTGTCCACCAGCAGCCGCTCGAGGCCTTCCAGCCAGATTTCGTAGTAGCTGCTCGAGAGGTACTTCGCGGGCGGCAGGCTCTCGCGCGCCGAACGCGCCATGTCGATGTTCCACTGTCCGGTGAAACCGGCGGCGAGCGTCAGTGCGAAGACACGTCGCTCCCAAGGCGCGTGGAAGGCCGGCTCGTCCGCTTCGGGCTCGACGGGCCCGAAGCCCATCATTCCGCCGAGGTCCTGGGCGCCGTTCATCGCGCCGCCCCCGCGCCCGCGGAAACGCCGGACGGATCCAGCGCAATGCCGGTGCCGATCATCGAATCACGCGTCACCAGGCGCGCCAACTGCGCCTCGCTCCAGCCCTCGGTGCCGCTCGGGCGCATCGGCAACACCAGATAGCGGATCTCCGCGGTCGAATCCCAGACACGGATCTCGGTGGACGGCGGCAACGTCATGCCGAAGTCGGCGAGCACGCCGCGCGGATCGATCACCACGCGCGAGCGGTACGGAGCCGACTTGTACCAGACCGGCGGCAAGCCGAGCACCGGCCACGGGTAGCACGAGCACAAAGTGCAGACGACCATGTTGTGCACCTGCGGCGTGTTCTCCAGGGCCACCATGTGCTCGCCCTGGCGCCCCCGAAAACCGAAGGTCTCGTCCGAGCCTATCGCCGCGGTCGCGTCCTCGAGCAGCCACGCCCGGTATGCCGCGTCGACCCAGGCGCGCGCGACGACGCGGGCGCCGTTGTGCGGCCCGACCCTGTGCTCGTAGGTGTCGATCAGCACGTCGAGGGCGGCCGCATCGACGTAGCCTTTGTCGACCAGCAGGGTCTCGAGCGCGCGGACCCTGACGTCCATCTCGGACAGGGTCGAACCTTCGTGTGAATGCGTTTGTGGTTCCATGGGTATGATTCTGCCGCAATACCGCCACGGATGAGCAATGGATCGCAGCAGGCGCGGCCGGCAGGCCGCGACGCACCGCGAAGCCAACCCATGCCAGACATCGTTCTCGCCACGATCAACGCGCGTTATGTGCACGCGTCGCTCGGCCTGCGCTACCTGATGGCCAATCTCGGCGAGCTGCGACCGCGCGCGAAGATCCTCGAATTCGTCAGCGGCGCGCGCACCGAGGACCTGGTCGAGCGGATCCTCTCGGAAGCGCCGGCGATCCTCGGCCTGGGCGTGTACATCTGGAACGTCGACGAGAGCACGCGACTGGTCGCGCAGCTGCGCCGCGTGGCCCCCGAGTTGCGCATCGTCGTGGGCGGACCGGAAGTCAGCCACGAGACCGCGCAACAGCGCATCTGCGCCCTCGCCGATCACGTGATCACCGGCCCAGGGGACCTGAGCTTCGCCGGACTGTGCCGTCAGTTGCTCAACGGCCCGCGACCGTTGACGAAGGTGATCGCCGGGACGCAGCCCGAACTGTCCGTGCTGGAACTTCCTTACGATCTGTATTCCGACGAGGACGTCCGTCAGCGCTTTCTGTACGTCGAGGCGTCGCGCGGTTGCCCGTTCAAATGCGAGTTCTGCCTCTCGGCGCTGGACAAGACCGCCTGGCCGTTCGAGCTCGATCGGCTGCTCGAACAACTGGCCAGTCTCTACCTGCGCGGTGCCCGGCGCTTCAAGTTCGTGGACCGCACCTTCAACCTGAAGACTGCCAGCGGGCTCGCGATCCTCGGCTTCTTCCTCGACCGGCTGAGCGCGGCCCCTGACGATCCGGTGTTCGCCCACTTCGAACTCGTGCCCGACCACCTGCCGAAGGCGCTGCGCGATGCGATCCGACAGTTCCCGCCCGGAACGCTGCAGTTCGAGATCGGCATCCAGACCTGGAATCCGCAGGTGCAGGCGCTGATCAGCCGCAAGCAGGACAACGAGCGCGCGGCGCAGAACATCGCCTGGCTGGTGTCCGAGACGCAGGCGCACCTGCACGTCGACCTGATCGCCGGCCTGCCCGGCGAAGACCTCGAGAGCTTCGGCGCGGGCTTCGATCGGCTGGTGTCGCTGCGCCCGCACGAGATCCAGGTCGGCATTCTCAAGCGACTGCGCGGCGCGCCGATCGCCCGGCACACCGACGCCTTCGGGCTGCGCTTCAATCCGGACCCGCCGTACAACGTGCTGGCGACCGAAACGATCAGCTTCGCCCGGATGCAGCGCGTCGCGCGCTTCGCGCGCTACTGGGACCTGTTCGCAAACTCCGGGCGCTTCCGGCGCACGCTGCCGCTGCTGCTGGGCGAGCGTCCGTTCGAGCGATTCATGGCGTTTTCGGACTGGATCTTCGGACGGACCGATTCGACGAACCAGCTTTCGCTGGAGCGACAGTTCGAACTCGCGCGTGGCTGGCTGCTGGAAGCGCCGGGTGAGGCGCCGGATCGGATCGAATCGAGCCTTCTGGACGATTACGTCGCGTGCGGCGCGCGCGGCCGGCCGGCATTCCTGGCCAGGGGGCTGAGCGGCGCGCCGGAAAGACCGCGAGCCAGCCCCAGGCGCCAGGCCCGCCATCTCGCCTGACCCGGGACACCACGAAGCCATGCGGTCACTGCCCCGTCTCCGTCGCACAGGCCGAGCGCAATGAGTTCGCCCGAAGTGCATCGCGCGGACGTGATCGTGATCGGAGCCGGTATCGTCGGCGCGGCCTGCGCGTACCGGCTCGCGGAGCGCGGGCTGGACGTGCTGGTGCTGGAACGCGAGCATGCGCCGGCAACCGGGTCGACCGGTCGCAGCGCGGCCGGCGTACGCCACCAGTTCTCCGACGCGGTCAACGTGCAACTCTCGGCGGCCAGCATCGCGGAATACCGGTCGATGCCGCGGGCCGACTACCGTGCGATCGGCTACCTGTTCTGCGTGCCGGACGCGCTGTGGGAAGCGCAGATGCGCGGCGTCGCGCTGCAGCGACGGCTCGGCGCGAGGATCGCGGTGCTGGATACGAACGAGGCCGCCCGAATCGTTCCGGTTGACGCCAACGGACTGCGCGGCGCGACCTATTGCGCCGACGACGGCGTCGTCGACCCGCACGGGATCTGCATGACCTACGTCGAGCGCGCGCGCTCCCTCGGCGCGCGCTTCGCGTTCGGAGCCGAGGTCAGGGCGCTGCGCCGGCTCGACGATCGCTGGCAGGTCGCGATCGCCGACGGCCGGGCCAGCGCCCCGCTCGTCGTCAACGCGGCCGGCGCCTGGGCCGGTCGCGTCGGCGAGCTGGCGGGGCTCGACATTCCGGTCGGGCCGGCGCGCCGGATGGTCTTCCGGAGCGGCCCGGTTCCAAATTCGCTTCGAGGTTCCCGGCCGTACCCGATGACGGTGGACCTGGCCAACGGTGTCTGGTTCCGATCCGACGGCGACCGCCTGATCTTCGGGCTGAGCAACCCTGCTGACCGGGGTTTCGCCGAAGGCATCGACTGGCCGTGGCTCGAGACCACCTACGAGGCCGCACTGCTGCACTTTCCGTGGTTCGAGCAGCTGTCGGTGGACCGCCGGGCGTCATGGTGGGGCTACTACGAGGTCACGCCGGACCACAACCCGATCCTGGGCCGCATGCCCGGCGCCGAGGGGTGGATCAACGCCTGCGGATTCTCCGGCCACGGCGTCCAGCAGGCGGGAGCCGTGGGCCGGCTGATCGCTCAGGAGGCGACCGGAGAGCCGACCGACATCGATCTCTCGACGCTGCGCATCGACCGCTTCGGCCAGGACGGACGGGGCAGCAGCGGGGATTCGACCGAACGACTGATCGTCTGAGGCCGCGAGCTGTGACCGGGCGAGTCAGTCAGTGAGGACTGAGCGCCCCGGTCAGCGGCCCGCGCGGCGGCGAAGCCAGCGCTCCTTGAACGTCGGGCCGGTGGGCGTGATCACGTCCCGGTAGTCCGACCAGCCGCGGGCCAGCGGCAGCCTCGAGATCCGGCCGCGCTTGCCGCCGAGCAGCTTGAGCATCCGGGACGCGACACGGACCATCGGCCGATACAGCGCGGGCCGCGCGGCCACGAAGCGCCAGGCCATCATGCCCACCCGCTCGGACAGCGGTCGCAGGCCCCGGTCGAGCTGCTTTTCGCGCAGCTTGCGCAGCAGGTCGGGCAGCGGGATCTTCATCGGGCACACGACGTGGCACTCGCCGCACATGGTGGCCGCCTGCGGCAGGTC
>JAHEDO010000281.1 GCA_024641185.1 Burkholderiaceae bacterium
AGCTGATGATCATCGGCCCGATCCGCGTGCACAGCGCCTGCTCGCACCATCTGTGCCCGATCATCGGCCGCGTCTGGATCGGCGTGATGCCCAACAGCCACTCGAACCTGATCGGCCTGTCGAAGTACGTGCGCCTCACCGACTGGATCATGAGCCGCCCGCAGATCCAGGAGGAAGCGGTGACGCAGGTCGCCGACCTGCTGCAGGAGATGATCCAGCCCGACGGCCTGGCGATCGTGATGGAGGCCGACCACTTCTGCATGCACTGGCGCGGTGTCAAGGACACCGAGTCGAAGATGCTCAACAGCGTGATGCGCGGCTCGTTCCTGAAGGACGCCAACCTCCGGCGCGAGTTCCTAGCACTCATCCCCGACAAATCCGCCTGAGGTCCACGCCATGCTCGTGCGTCTACTCTATGCCTCGCGCGCCGGCGACAAGCTCGCCGCGACCGAGATCGATGCGATCCTCACCCGGTCGCGCGCGCACAACCCGCAGAACGGCATCACCGGAGTGCTTTGTTACAGCGGCGAGCTGTTCATGCAGGTGCTCGAAGGCGGTCGCACCGAGGTCAACCGTCTGTATGCCGAGATCGTGCGGGATACGCGCCATCGCGACGTGGTCCTGCTGGACTACGCGGAAGTCCCCGAGCGGCGCTTCGCCGGCTGGACGATGGGTCGGGTGAACCTGTCGAAAGTGAACCCGTCGCTTCTGCTGAAATATTCGGAACGCTCGACGCTCGACCCGTACGCCATGTCGGGCAAGGTTTCGCTGGCCCTGCTCGAGGAACTGATCTCGACCGCTGCGATCATCGGTCGCAGCGAGCAGGGCGAGTGACGCACTCGGCCCCGGGACGCGTCGCGGAATTTCCGCGAAGATTCCCCACCGATGATCGACCTCGGCGCGCTGCTTCGCGAGCATGTGTACGTCGCGCTCGCCGCGGGCAGCGCCGTCGAGGGTGAGACCGCAGTCGTGCTCGCGGGCTACGCGGCGCACCGCGGGTATGCGTCGCTGTCGGTGGTGATCGGGCTCGCGGCCGTGCTGAACTTCGCGTGGGACCAGTTCTACTTCCTGCTCGGGCACTGGCAAGGCGAGCGCCTGCTCGCCAGAATTCCCCGGCTGCGGATCGCGGTCGCCAGGCTCGAGCCCCGCATCCGCCGGCACCGCCACCTGATCATTCCCGCGATGCGCTTCATGTACGGCTTGCGACTCGCGGGACCGATCGCGCTGGGCATCACCCGCGTGCCGTGGCTGGAATTCCTCGCGCTGAACGCGCTCGGGGCGGTGGTCTGGGCCTGCACCTTCGCGCTGCTCGGCTACGCGTTCGGCGAGGGTGTCAGCGTGCTGGTCGGCCGTGCGGCGCACTACGAATCGCACGCGCTGCTCGCGATCCTGTTGGGCGGCGTTCTCTTCGCCCTGTGGCACTGGTGGCGTCGCAGGCGAGCGAAAGGCGAGGCCCGTGCCGCACTCTGAACAGCCCGCGGCGCCGCGCGACGACGCACTGCTCGTCGACCTCTATCAGTTGACGATGATGCAGGCGTATCGCGAGCGCGACATGGACGCGATCGCGGTATTCGAGTTCTTCGTGCGAAAGCTGCCACAGCAGCGCAACTTCCTGGTGGCCGCCGGACTGGAACAGGTTCTCGACTACCTCGAGCATCTGCGATTCACCGAGGGAGAACTCGACTGGCTGTCGCGCTGCGGACATTTCAGCGGCGACTTCGTCGATTCGCTCGCGGACTTCCGCTTCCGCGGCGACGTCGACGCGATGCCCGAAGGAAGCGTGTTCTTTCCCGACGAACCGATACTTCGCGTGGTCGCACCGCTGTCTCAGGCCCAGTTCGTCGAGACGCGCATCATCAACCTGCTGCAGTTCCAGGTGCTGGTCGCGTCCAAGGCGGCGCGCTGCGTGCTCGCCGCGCCGGGCAGGCGCCTGGTGGACTTCGGACTTCGGCGCTCCCACGGCTCGGAGGCCGGTCTGCTGTCGGCGCGCGCGGCCTACCTCGCGGGCTTCGACGGAAGCTCCACGGTCGCGGCGGGAATGCGTTTCGGCATCCCGCTGTTCGGCACCATGGCGCACTCGTTCGTCCAGGCCCACGATCGCGAGTCCGATGCGCTGGAGCACTTCGCGCGCGCGTTCCCCGGCGGCTCGACGATGCTGATCGACACCTACGACACCGAGGAGGCGGCGCGACATCTCGTGCCCCTGATTCATCGGCTGGCCACCGAAGGGGCGACGGTGCGCGCCGTCCGGCTGGACTCCGGCGACCTCGCCGCGCACGCGTTCCGCGTCCGCGCGATTCTCGATGCCGGCGGCCTGCACCAGGTGCAGATCTTCGCGTCCGGCAGCCTCGACGAGCAGTCGCTGCGCGAGATCGTCGCGCGCGGCGCGCCGATCGACGGTTTCGGGGTCGGCACCCGATTGAACACCTCGGCCGACGCACCCTACTTCGACTGCGCCTACAAGCTGCAGGAGTACGACGGCGTCGCCCGGCGCAAGCGATCCGAAGGCAAGGCGACCTGGCCGGGGCGCAAACAGGTGTACCGGCAACTCGATCGGGAAGGCCGGATCGCCGGCGACACGCTGACGCTCGTCGACGACCCTCAGCCCGGCGCGCCCTTGCTCGAGCCAGTAATGCGGGGCGGCCGCCGGATCGCCGCGTCGCCGGCGCTCGACGCGGTGCGCGAGCATGCGCGCGGCCAGCTCGCCCGTCTTCCCGAGGCGCTGCGTGCACTGGACCCGACCGCGCCCTACCCGGTCGTGGTGTCGCCGGCCCTCAGGGCGCTGGCCGACGCGGTCGATCGGCGCATCGCCTCGGCCTGAGCCAGTCCGTCCAGTTCTCGACGCGGCGCGGCCTGGAGCTCGCGCAGCAGTTCGTGCGTGACCGCGCCAAGGCTGAAACGTCGCAGCAGTTCGTGCTCGATCTTCAGCAGCAGGCCCGCCGCCATTTCCGCATCGGCCATCGCACGGTGAAAGCGACCGGCAACCGGCAATCCCGCGAAACGGACGAGGGTGGCGAGCTTGTGATTGGGCGCCTGCGGGTAGACCCGTCGGGCGAGCAGCATCGTGCACGCGAACTCCCGTACCCGTCTTACACGGATCCGGTCGAGTTCCGCGTCCCAGAACTTCCGGTCGAACGACGCGTTGTGCGCGACGAGCGGATGCCCGCCGACGAAGTCGGCGACCTCCCGCATCACCCGGGCCGCGCTCGGCGCGGCCCGCACCATCTCGTTGGTGATGCCGGTCAGCTGCTCGATGAACGCGGGCACGTACGCTCCGGTGTTCATCAGACTCTGGTAGCGATCGACGACACGGCCGTCGCGCACCAGCACGGCGGCAATCTCGGTCGCGCGCGCGCCGGTCTCCGGCGAGATGCCGGTGGTTTCGAAGTCGATGACCGCTACCGTGTCCATCGGAGCGCTCCGCCCGGCAAGCCGTTCATTCACGCGGCCCGGGCCGATGCAGACCCTGCGCCGCGTGCCTCATGGCGCCTCGCAGTGGGCCCTGACCCGTGTCTCGAGCGCCTCGAGCCTGCGGTCGCGGATCCCGAGCTGGCGCAGGTGCTCCACCGTGTCGAAGAGGTAATCGCAGCAACGCCCCATCGGCCCCGCGCCGGTAGCGAGATAGCGCGCCACCGCCGCTTCGTCGAGCCCGGGAACGTACCGCTCGTGGCCCCTGTTGGCGCTGAACGCGATCG
>JAHEDO010000282.1 GCA_024641185.1 Burkholderiaceae bacterium
CGTCGCGGTGCCGACCGCGATCGTGGTCGCCGTCCGAATTCCCGCCACGATCGTGGGCATTGCCAGGGGGAGCTCGACGAGGCGCAGTCGTTGTCCAGGCGACAGGCCCAGCGCATCCGCGGCGTCCTTCAGCCCGGCGGGAATTCCCGCCAGACCCGTGCAGGTGTTGCGCATGATCGGCAGCAGCGCGTAGAGCGTCAGCGCGAGCAGCGCGGGCACTGCGCCGATGCGTCCCACCCACGAGATCAGGATCGCGAGCATCGCGAGCGACGGCACGGTCTGCAGCAGGCCGCTCGCGCCCAGCACGCCCGCGCGCAGCCCGGGGTGGGGCGCGGCGAGCGTCGCCAGCGGTACGCCGACCAGAACCGCGAGCCCGACCGAAGCCACGACCAGACCGAGGTGCTGCAGGGTCAGGCGCAGCAGGTCCGGCCCGAACAACTTGGCCAGAAAGCCCGCGCCGGCTTCGGTGTTTCGACCCTTCCCGGCCGCGTCGCTCCGATCCGCGCCGCCCGCGACATCCGAACCTGAACCTGAACCTGAACCTGAACCTGAACCTGAACCTGCACCGGTGCCGCGGTCCGGCTCCCTCTTTCCGGCGAGATGCTCGCGCGCGATCGCGTCGAACGCCGCGCCCTGCAGCTCGGCGCGGGCGTTCATCCGGATCATCGCCTGCTCGCCGATGCTGCCGCTCAGTTCCTGCAGCGCGGCCCAGGCCTGCGGAAACCGCTGCGGCACGTCCAGTCGATACAGCACGACCGCGTCGTACCTTGGGAAGTAGGTCGCGTCGTCCTTCAGCACGCGCAGCCCGAGGTGCTCGATCTTGGCGTCCGTGGTGTAGATGTCGATCACGTCGACCTGCCCGCCGACGACCGCGTCGTAGGCGAGGCCGTGGTCCAGCCCGGCGGGCCGCTGGGGCAGGCCGTACTGCCGTGCCAACCCTTTCCAGCCGTCGGATCGGCCGAGGAACTCGTTGCTCAGGCCCATGCGCAGGCCGGGGTGGCGGGCGAGATCGGAGAGCGACCCGATGCCGAGCCGCTCGGCCGTGTCGGCCCGCATCGCCAGCGCATAGCCGTTGTTGAAACCGAGAGGGATGTCGACGCCCAGACCGAGCGGTCTGAGCTGTTCACGCATCGCGGCCAGTGTCGACGGCCGGGAATTCTTCAGGATCTCCTGGTCGATCGTCCCCGAATACTCGGGATAGAGGTCGATGCTGCCGGAACGAAGCGCCTCGTAGACGATGGCGGTGTTGCCGAGTCCCTGGCGAACCTCGACGGGCGCGTGGGGCTGCGCGGTTTGCGCCAGCACCTGCGCGAGGATGTAGGACTCGGTGAATCGCTTGGAGCCGATGCGCAGCCGCTCTGCTCCCCACGCCAGTGAGACGACGCACATCAGGCAAACCGCCAGCACCGCTCGCGCCGGCACGCCGGCATTGCCACCGGCCAATCGGCGCAGGGCGCAACATCCGATGGTGAGGCGGTCGACTTCGCAGAGAGGCATGGCGCGGCGATCGAGTCTCGCTTGCGGCGTGGCACTCGCCGGAGCCTGTCATGGTCGCACAAAGCGCCCTACTGCTGACCCCGCCCGCCCTCCAGCTCGCGCGTCGTCTAAAGGCGCAATCTCCCGAGGCGCAGAGAATTGGTCACCACCGACACCGAACCCAGGCTCATCGCCCCAGATCTTGACCCGCAGAAAAGTCTATGTGTCCTTCACGAGAGGGCTGCTCGTTGCGGCCAAGACAACTCGACCTCGAGGCCTTCATCGAGCGGCCGCGCGATCACGCTGCCTCGGTGAAGATTCATGATCGAGCGAACGATCGCCAGGCCGAGTCCGGATCCGTCGGGTTGCCGATCCCGCGCCGCGTCTCCTCGCGCGAAGCGATCGAACAGGTGGTCGATCTGACTCTGCGTGATCGGCTCGCAGCGATTCCCGACCGTCAGTCGCGTCGTACCGGCTTCCTCGGCAATCCTCACGGTGATCTCGGAGCCGTCGACCGAATATCGCACCGCGTTCGACAGAATGTTCGTGATCGCGCGGCGGATCATCGCGCGGTCGCCAAGAACCGTGCCCGCCCCCTCGATCACGGTACTCAATCCACGTTCCGATGCGAGCGGTTCGAAGTACTCGATCACATCGAGCGTCTCGGAACGCAGGTCGATCGGATCGCTGCCGACAGAGGCCATCCCGCGTTCTGCCCGGGCGATGAACAGCATGTCGGAGACCATCTTCTGCAGTCGCTCGATTTCCTGCAGGCTGCCGAGCAGCGCCTCGCGGTAGTCGTCGGCGGATCGGTCCCGGGACAGTGTCACCTCGGTCTGCAACTTCAGGCTGCTCAGCGGGGTGCGCAGTTCGTGCGCGATGTCTGCACTGAACTGTTCGAGCGACTCGAACGAGCCCTGGAGCCGTCCGAGCATCCGGTTGATGGCTTCGACGACGCCGCGAACTTCATCGGGCGCCTGCTCGATCGACAGTGGCTCGCCGAGGCGTTCGGCGGTCACGCGCTGCGCGTCGCTGGCGACTCGCTCGAGCGGGGCGAGGCCGCGCCGCGTGGCCCACCAGGAAAACGTCGCCATCAGCACGATGCCAGTGGTGCCTATCATCAAGAGCGCGACATTGAACCTGTTTTGCACACGGGTCGCATGGGACACATCCACTGCGACGATCGCGTTCACTACGGCACCGGGCTCGTCGGTCAGCCGATACGGTACGCGCCGGATCCACCAGGTGCGCCCCCCTGAGTGCAGCGTTTCGAACGAGGGGCTCGCCGGGATCGAGTCGATCGGGCGGGCGGCAGCGTACCCGGCAATGACCTCGCTCGGCTTCATCAGCCACTCGCCGTCGCTGAGCAGACCAAGCTGCAGATACGCGTGGCCGACAGCGGTATCGATGAACCGTGGAACAGTGCGCAGAAGGTCACCCCTTGTGCGCACCGCGATCAGGTGATGCTCGATCGCGGTAGTCTTGCTGTCGATTTCATCCAGGTCGCGGCCGCGCAGCTCGCTGCGCAGCATGAGTACGAGGCTTGCGCCCAGAAGCGCGAACACTCCGAGCGTGCCCAGAGTGAACAGTCCGACCAGGCGGACTGCAAGCGAGCCGCGCCACGCCGGTGCGGTGCCGCTCACGCCCTGCGTTCCAGAACGTATCCGAATCCGCGCACGGTGTGGATCAGCTTCTCTTCGAACGGTTCGTCGATCTTTGCGCGAAGTCGACTCACCGCGGCGTCGACCACGTTGGTGTCGCTGTCGAAGTTCATGTCCCAGACCTGCTCCGCGATGACGGTCCGCGTGAGCACTTCGCCCTGGCGCCGCAGCAGAAACACCAGAAGCGCGTACTCCTTCGCGGTCAGGTCGATGCGACTTCCGGCGCGTTCGACCCGGTAGCGAAGAAGGAAGACTTTCAGATCGGCGATCTCGAGGGTGTCGCTCTCGGCGACTTTCGCACGGCGGCTGAGCGCTCGAACGCGTGCCAGCAACTCGGAGAACGCGAAGGGCTTGACCAGATAGTCGTCGGCGCCCAGTTCGAAGCCATGCACGCGATCCTCGATCCTGTCGCGCGCCGTCAGGAACAACACGGGCGTCTGGCGCTGCGCCCGCAACTCGCGCAGCACATTCCACCCCGACATGCCCGGCAGCCCGACGTCCAGGACGATGACGTCGTACTCCCCCTCCAGCGCCTGGTGCAGGGCGTCGGTGC
>JAHEDO010000066.1 GCA_024641185.1 Burkholderiaceae bacterium
CGACCACCCGCGAGCGGGTCCAGCTGATCGCGACGGAAGCCCAGGTATTGCGGGACGCCAAGCGGTACGAGGATGCCTTCGACGTGCTGAACAAGGCACTCGAGAGCCTGCCCGACAATCCCGATCTGCTCTATGACCGCGCGATGGCGGCCGAGAGGCTCGACCGCCTCGATGTGATGGAGACGAGCCTGCGCAGGCTGATCGAGCTTCGACCCGAGAATGCGCACGCCTACAATGCCCTCGGCTACTCGCTGGCCGACCGCAACATACGGCTCGACGAGGCGCGGACCCTGATCGAAAAGGCGGTGGAACTCGCGCCGGACGATGCGCACATCCTCGACAGCATGGGATGGGTTCTGTATCGCCAGGGCCAGTTCGAGCAGGCCGCCGACTACCTGCAGCGCGCCTTCAAGCTGCGCCCGGAGGCCGAAATCGCCGCCCACCTCGGCGAGGTGCTCTGGCGCATCGGCCGGACCGCGCAGGCGAGAGAACTGTGGCGCGAGGCCCAGGGGCGCGAACCGAACAACGAGATCCTCAAGGAAACCCTGGCCAGGCTCAATGTGGCGTTGTGAGCGGCTGATCGTCGCGTCGATCGCGGCCCTGCTGGCCGCGGGCTGCGCGACGCCGGTCCCGCCTCCCGAGGGCGGTCCGGGCGAGCCGGTGTCTCGCTGGTCCGGCCGATTTGCCGCGACCTGGGTCGTGCCCGCCGATCCGCCGCACGAGGAACGGGCAAGCGGGAGATTTTCGCTTCGCAAGGCCGGCGCCACCACCGAACTGGACGTGCTCTCGCCGTTCGGCCAGACGCTCGTGCACGCGGTGGCCAGCCCCGCCGGCGCGATGCTCGAGACCTCGGACGGCGTGCGTCACGAGGCCGACAGCCCCGACGCGCTGACCGAGAGGGTGCTCGGCTGGCGAATTCCGGTGGGCAGACTCCCCGATTGGCTGCGACTCGCCGGCCGGGCGGAAAACGCTGTCGCGCCGTTCGTCGACTCCGGGTGGTCGGTCAGCGCAGACGCCGCGGGCGGCGGCGCGGGCCCGCAGCGGCTGACCCTGCGCTGGCCGGTCGACGGATTGGCCGCCGGGCTGCGCAGCGTCACGATCCGGCTGGTCCTGGATGGCGCGCAGCTGCCCGCGCCCAATCCGCAATGATCGTCGAGCTTCGCCACCTCCCCGCGCCGGCTAAGCTGAACCTCTTCCTGCACGTCGTCGGGCGCCGGGCCGACGGCTACCACCTGCTGGCGACGGTCTTCGACCTGATCGACCTGTGCGACCGGCTGAACCTGCGCGTGCGCGCAGATGGCGTCGTCAGTCGGTCCCGCCCGGTGCCCGGCGTCGGCGCCGACGCCGACCTCGCGGTCAGGGCGGCCCGGCTGCTCGCGGCCGAGTCCGGCTGCAGGCTGGGCGTGGACATCGACCTGCAAAAGGTGATCCCGATGGGCGGGGGACTGGGCGGTGGAAGTTCCGACGCCGCGACCGTGCTCCTGGCGCTCAACCGGATGTGGGAGCTGAACTGGCCGCGCGAGCGGCTCGCGGCGCTCGGCCTGCGGCTCGGCGCCGACGTCCCGATCTTCGTGCACGGCCGCGCTGCCTACGCGACAGGCGTCGGCGAACGCCTGCGCCCGATCACCCTGGCGCCGCGCGTCTACGTACTCGCCGCCCCTGCCGTCAACGTCCCGACCTCAGCCGTCTTCGGTGCGCCCGAATTGACACGAAATTCGAAACCGCTCAAAATCTCGGGTCTTTCGCGAGGCAATCAGGTGTTTCGCGGGAGGAACGATCTGCAGTCGGTCGTGGTTGCCAGGTACCCAGAGGTCGCCGAGGCACTGGACGGTCTGCGGCAGGCGGCCCGGGAGGTCGGTTGTGATCCGCGGGCAGCCCGGATGACCGGTTCGGGCGCCTGCGTGTTTCTTCCGGTCGATGGCGAATTGCAGGCGCACCGCGTGCGCGACCGGTTTTTTGGCCGGACGGGTACGCGGACGTTCGTTGCGAGGTCGATTGCGGCACACCCGCTTCGTGATTGGGCTTTCGGTTCCCCTGGGCAATAGCCGAGGAGACCCGCGGCCGGCATAACCGTTGGGGAGTCGCCAAGCTGGTTAAGGCACCGGATTTTGATTCCGGCATGCGAAGGTTCGAATCCTTCCTCCCCAGCCAACTTTCACGTTGTCCGAGCGTCCATCACCTTCCCGATCGGATCCGATGATGCAGCAGGCACTGCGCCGCTCCGCCGAAGGCTTGTCGCCGGACGGCCTGATGATCTTCACCGGCAACGCGAACCCCAAGCTCGCGGCCGATGTCGCGTCGCACCTGCACCTGCCGCTGGGCAAGGCTACCGTGGGCCGATTCTCGGACGGCGAGGTGATGGTCGAGTTGCTCGAGAACGTCCGGGGCAAGGACGTGTTCGTGCTGCAGTCCACCTGCGCGCCGACCAACGATCACCTGATGGAAGTGATGGTCATGGTCGACGCCCTCAAGCGCGCGTCGGCCGGGCGCATCACTGCCGCGCTGCCCTATTTCGGCTACGCGCGACAGGACCGCCGCGTGCGCTCCATGCGCGTGGCGATCAGCGCCAAGGTGGTGGCGAACATGCTGCAGATCGCCGGCGTGGACAGGGTCCTGACCATGGATCTGCACGCCGATCAGATCCAGGGGTTCTTCGACATCCCGGTCGACAACATCTACGCGTCGCCGCTGCACCTGGCCGACGTCCACAAGCAGGAATTCCCGAACCTGCTGGTGGTCTCGCCGGACGTCGGAGGCGTGGTCCGGGCACGCGCGCTCGCCAAGCGGATGGACTCGGACCTGGCGATCATCGACAAGCGCCGCCCCAAGGCGAATGTTTCCGAGGTGATGAACATCATCGGTGACGTCGCGGGCCGCACCTGCGTGATCATGGACGACATCGTCGACACCGCGAACACGCTGGTGAAGGCGGCAACCGCATTGAAGGAGCACGGTGCGCAGCGCGTCATGGCCTACTGCACGCACCCGGTGCTGTCCGGCGGCGCGGTGGACAGGATCGCAAACTCCGAACTGGACCAGCTGGTCGTGACCGACACCATTCCGCTGCCCAAGGACGCGCGCGCGTCCACCAAGATCCGCGTGCTCAGCTGCGCGCAGATCTTCGCCGAGACAATTCTGAGGATCAACCGAGCGGATTCGGTCTCCTCGCTGTTCGTCGACTGATTTTTTTCGCCGCCCCGGACCGCGCGAGCGGGAACGGGCGTTCTAGACCCCCTGGCTGTCTGGTCGCGGACGCAGGGATTAATGAAGGAGTACACGATGAAAGTCGTAGCAAACACGAGACCTGCGCATGGGACGGGTGCGAGCCGCCGTCTGCGCCGAGCCGGCAAGGTGCCTGGAATCCTCTACGGCGGCACCGCACAGCCGACCGCGATCGAAGTCGATCACAACGCGCTGTACCACGCGCTGCGGGTCGAGAGCTTCCACTCGTCGATCCTCGACATGGAGATCGACGGCAGCGGCGAGCGCGTGCTGCTTCGCGCGCTGCAGTGGCACCCGTACAAGCCGCAGGTGATGCACGTCGACTTCCAGCGGGTCGATGCCAACCAGGCGATCACGATGAAAGTGCCGCTGCACTTCGTGAACCAGGAGCTCGCAACCGCTGTCAAGCTGGGCGGCGCGGTGGTCAACCACGTGCTCAACGAGATCCAGGTCACCTGTCTGCCGCAGTTCCTGCCCGAGTTCATCGAACTCGACCTGTCGACGGCCGAGGTCGGCCAGGTGGTCCACGTCAGCCAGGTGCCGATGCCCGAGGGGGTCAGGCCGGTGCTGCACGGCAAGGAAGACCCGGTGGTGGTCACGATTTCGCTGCCCAGCGTGAAGACCGAGGAAGAGGTCGCCCCTGAGGAAGCGCCCGCTGCCGCTGCACCCGCTGCCGCCGCACCCGCCGCGGCCGCGAAGAAGCCCGAGAAGAAGTAGATCCCGGACTGACGGCCGCCGGTGGCGCACCCATAGCCACCCGCGTCCCCGAAGGCCTGCCGATCGGCGGGCCTTTTTCTTGTCCGTCGCGATCGGCGTTGGCCCGGCCCTTCCCGGCGTCGGGCGTGCCGCCGGCTTCGGGCTTACAATTCGCCGCGTCCGAGCGCACCCGCATGACCGCAATTCGACTGATCACCGGCCTTGGCAACATCGGCCCAGAATACGAAGCGACGCGACACAACGCCGGCTTCTGGTTCGTCGACGCGCTCGCGGACCTGGCCGGCGTGCGCCTGTCCCGGGAGTCGAAGTTCCACGGCACGGCCGCCCGCGCGACGATGCACGGGGCGCAGTGCTGGCTTCTGCAGCCCGGCACCTACATGAACCGTTCCGGCCGGGCGGTCGCGGCGCTGGCGAACTTCTACCGGATCGCGCCCGAGGAGATCCTCGTCGTTCACGATGAACTCGACCTGCTGCCCGGGCAGTCGAAGATGAAGCAGGGCGGAGGGCACGCGGGACACAACGGGCTGAAGGACATCCAGGCGGCGCTCGGCTCCCCGATGTTCTGGCGGCTGCGGATCGGCATCGGGCATCCGCGCACGCTGAATCTGAACCAGCCGGTGGAGGACTACGTGCTGCACCCCCCCAGGCGCGACGAGGCGGCCGCGATCGGTGCGGAGATCGAGCGCGCGCTCGCGATCGTCCCTGACTGCCTCGCCGGCAGGATGGAGGCCGCGATGCTCCGGCTGCACACCCGGCCCAGACCCAGCGACGACGGCGCCAAGCCGGGTGCCGCCGGAGCGAAGACCGCGGGCGATGCGGCGAAGGGCAAGGGCGCCGGCCCGAAAGCCGGCGGCGAACCGCCTGAGCCCGATGACGCGGGCGCGAAGGACGCCGGCGCGGGCGGAGAACGCCGATAAGCGCGATCCGCGTCTTCGCCGGGGAACGCGCACGCGCGCGCATCGCCTCCGCAGGCCTGAACGCGGCCGACATCAGCGGCGTGGCGGCGGCGGCGGGCGGGCCCAAGGGACTGGCGCTGATCCCGCTGGATCGCTGGCTTTTCGGCAGCTGGCTGCGCGACGCGCCGCGCAGGCGAGAGCTCTTCGGCGCATCGATCGGCGCGTGGCGAATGGCGGCGGGAGCCCAGACCGACCCGGTCGCCGCGCTCGACCGCCTCGAGCACGCCTATCTGGAGCACCAGCGCTATCCGGAGAGGCCGACCGCCGCGCTCGTTTCGAAGGTGTGTCGTGAGATCGCGCGCGAGCTGATCGGCGGCGACGCGGCCGGCTTCACGCGTACGCTCGAGCCGAGTTGGGCACTTCAGGTGGTGACCGCGCGGCAGCGCAGCCCCTCCGCACGGGCGCGCCTTCGCTTCGCGCTCGCCGCGGCGGCCAACGCGATCGGACGCGACCAATTGGCGGCGCACCTGCAACGCGTGGTCTTCAGCGTCCACGCGGCAGGACCCTCGCCGGCCATCCCGCCCGACAGGTTCGCCACACGGCATGTGGCGCTGGACGCGTCGAACCTCGAGGACGCGCTGCTCGCCTCGGGCAGCATTCCGCTGCTGGCCGAGCCCGTGCGCTCGATCGCGGGCGCCCCGCCCGGCGACTACTGGGATGGCGGCCTGATCGACTATCACCTGTACTGGAACTACGCCGCGCTCGATGGAATCGTGGTGTATCCGCACTTCGTGCCGCAGGTCACCGCGGGCTGGCTCGACAAATTCCTTCCCTGGCGCAGGCACGGGGTCGGCGCGCAGGGCCGACGATGGCTGGACAACGTCCTGATGATCGTTCCGTCGCCGGGGCTGCTGGCCCGCCTGCCCAACGGGAAGCTCCCCGACCGCAACGACTTCTACCGCTACGGCACCGACCACGACCGCCGCCTGCGGGACTGGCGACGCGCGATCGCCGAGTGCGCGCGAATGGCGGACGAGTTCGCGGCGTTCGTCGAGCATCCGCAGCGCATCCCGATCGACGCCCTCTGAACCGGTTTTCTCAGTCCCGCCGGTTCGCGATGCCGCTCACGACGTGCCCCGTCGGTCCCGCCTGCGCGGCCGACTCGCAGTGCCGCGTCTGGTCGTCGAAATAGAAGTCCGGCTCGAACTGGCGCAGGAACGGGCCCTTGGCCAGTCCGCCCAGGAACATCGCCTCGTCGACCTCCACGCCCCAGTCCATCAGCGTGCGGATCGCCCGCTCGTGGGCCGGCGCGCTGCGCGCGGTGACCAGCGCCGTGCGGATCCGCATCCCGCCGGTGCCGCCCTCGCGTTGCAGACGGTGCAGCGCCTCGAGCAGCGGTTTGAACGGTCCGGAGGGCAAGGGCCGTCTCGCGTGCTCGTCCTCGTGGCGCTGGAAGGCGTCCAGCCCGTCTCGCTGGTAGACCTGCTCGGACTCGTCCGAGAACAGCACCGCGTCACCGTCGAAGGCGATGCGGATCTCTTCCGGGTGAGACTCGGAAGCGTGCACCGACTCGGGGAACACGCGCGCCGCCGGAAAACCAGCCTCCAGCGCGGCGCGCACGTCGTCGACGTTGGCCGACAGGAACAGGTTGGCCTTCAGCGGCGACAGATAGGGCCAGGGCGTGCGCCCTCGGGTGAATACGCCGCGCTCGAGACGCAGGCCCGCCTGGCGGGCCGAGCGGAACACCCTCAGGCCGCTGACCGGGTCGTTGCGCGAGACGACCACCACCTCGACGCGGCGCCGGTCCTCGGCGGTGCCGGGCGCGTCGAACGCCAGAAGCTTGCGCGCCAGCGCGTAGGCGACGCCGTGGGGCGCCGGCTGCTCGAGCCGGGCGCGCTGCAGCGCCATGTACGCCGCATCGTCGTCCTGCTCGAAAACGCGGTTCTCCTCCTCGAAATCGAAGACCGCGCGAGAGGAGATCGCGACGACCAGCTTGCCTTCGAGCGACGGCGCCATGGCGCAATGATAGCCTTGCAGTAAGCCGCCACCGTGCCCCAGGACCTTCGCCACATGACCGTCTCCAACCGCCTGTTCGACGAGATCGCCGTCGGCGACTGCGCATCGTCGCGGCGCGTCTGCACCGACAACGACCTGTTCATCTTCGCGCAGGCCTCGGGCAACCTCAATCCGTTGAGCCTTCCCGACCGCGACGGCGACGGCGATCCGTCCACGCCTCCGCTGGCGCCGTCGATGTGGGTCGGCGCGCTGGTCTCGAACGTGATCGGCAATCGCCTGCCCGGACCGGGGTCGCTGTATCGGGCGCAGTCGTTCACCTTTCACGAGCGCGTCGTCTCCGGCGACGAGCTGATCGTCAGCGTGCGAGTGATCGAGAAGCGGGAACCGCGACTGCTCGTACTCGAGACGCGTGTGGCCAAGACGAACGGCGAACTGGTCGCCGACGGCGTCGCCGAGGTCTACGCGCCGACGAAGAAACTGGTCTTCGATCATCTGTCATCGCCGGCGGTGCTGGTGCAGCGCCACCAGCAGTTCGAGCGCCTGCTCGAAGCCTGCAGGGGCCTCGCGGCGCTGCCGACCGCGGTGGTGTGGCCGCACGACGCGGCATCGCTGGACGGGACGCTGCAGGCCGCGGCGACGGGGCTGATCCTGCCGGTGCTGATCGGAGAGCGCTCGTGCATCGACGGGGTCGTTCGCGCCCTGGGAAAATCCCTCGCCTCGATCGAAATCGTCGAGGTCGACGAACCGCACGAGGCCGCCGAGAAGGCCGTCGAGCTCGTGCACAAGGGCAAGGTTCGCGCGATCATGAAGGGCGCGCTGCACTCCGACGTCCTGCTCGAGCCGATCGTCCGGAGTTCCGGTGGCCTGCGCACCGAACGGCGCATCAGCCACGTGTTCGTGATGGACGTGCCCGGACTGGAGCACCCGCTGCTGATCTCGGATGCCGCGATCAACATCGCGCCCGACCTCGACGAAAAGAAGGACATCACGCAGAACGCGATCGACCTGGCGCGCGCCTGCGGGATCACGCGCCCGCGCGTCGGGATCCTGTCCGCGATCGAGACGGTGAATTCGAACATCCCGTCGACGATCGACGCCGCGGTGCTGGCGAAGATGGCCGAGCGAGGGCAGATCGAAGGCGGGATCGTCGACGGCCCCCTGGCGATGGACAACGCCGTCAGCATGCAGGCCGCGCGCTCCAAGGGCATCACCTCGCTGGTGGCGGGCCGCGCCGAGGTGCTGATCGTGCCCAACCTGGAGGCCGGCAACATGCTCGCCAAGGAGCTGACCTTCATCGCGCACGCCGACGCGGCGGGCCTGGTGCTGGGCGCGACGGTGCCGGTGATGCTGACCAGCCGAGCGGACAGCGCGCACGCACGCCTGATGTCGTGCGCGATCGCGCTGCTCTACGACCGGTGGCGGACGCGCCCGCGCGGCCGGCACGCCGCACCGATCGAAGAATCCGGCGGCGACGGCGACGGTCCCGAGTCGGCGCCGTCGTGAGCGGCCGCCCGACCCCCGAACCCCGACTCAGTCGAGCAGCCCCATGCTGCGCGGCAGGTAAAGCACCGTGTCCGGATAGGCGACGCACAGCGCAAGCGCCATCAGCTGGATGATCACGAAGGGGATGATGCCCCGGTATATGTGCATCATCGTCACCTCCTTGGGCACCGTTCCCTTCATGTAGAACAGCGCGAACCCGAAGGGTGGTGTCAGGAAGGCCGACTGCATGTTCACAGCGAGCAGGATCGAGAACCACACCAGCACCACCTGCGAGCCCTGTACCGCCTCGCCGAAGTCGAGTTGTCCGATGATCGGGGCGAAGATCGGTATCACGATCAGGCAGATCTCGATCCAGTCGAAGAAGAAGCCCATCACGAACACCAGCGACATCACGAAGATCAGCACCTCCCACCCGGTGTCCAGGCCCAGCGCGCTCAGGATGTCCACCACCACGTCGTCGCCGCCAAGCGCGCGGAAGACGTAGGAGAACATCGTCGCGCCGAAGATGATGAAGAACACCATCGCGTTGGTGAGTGCCGACGAATGCATCACCTCCCGAAGCACCTTCATGCTCAGCTGCTTGTTGAAAAACGCGAGCAGGATCGCGCCGAGCGCGCCCACGCCCGAGGCTTCGGTCGGCGTGGCCCAGCCCGCGAAGATCGAGCCGAGCACCAGGCCGATCAGGAACGCGGGCGGCAGGAAGCTGCGCAGCACCATCAGCAGCAGCTCCGCCCGGGAGGTCGGCCCCTCGCTGATGCCGATCGACGGCGCGAGCTCCGGGCGCATCTTCGCGAATACGATGATGTAGAGGATGTACATGGAGCTCATCAGCACGCCCGGTACGAGCGCGCCCATGAACAGCGAACCGACCGACAGGCTCACCAGGTCGCCCATGATCACCAGCATGATGCTCGGCGGAATCAGGATCCCGAGCGTGCCGGCGGAGGCGATCGTGCCCACCGACAACTCCTTGCTGTAGCCGCGCTGGAGCATCGTCGGCAGCGCGATCAGCGTCAGCATGATCACCGAGGCGCCGACGATCCCGGTGGTCGCGGCCATCACCGTGCCCAGCACCGTGACCGCGACAGCGAGCCCGCCGGGCAGCCTCCTGAGCAGCACCTGCAGCGTGTGCAGCAGGTCCTCGGCGACCCTGCTCTTCTCGAGCATCGAGCCCATGAAGATGAACATCGGGATCGCCACCAGCACCTGGTTCGACACCGCCTGGCCGTAGATGCGCGGCAGCAGGTTCCCGAACTGCGCGAGGTTGAACACGCCCTCGTACATGCCGATCAGCCCGAAGAACACGCCAGTCGCGCCCAGCAGGAACGCCACCGGATAGCCGATGAACATGACGAAGATCAGCGCGAAGAACATGAAGACCGCGAGGTGGTCGACCAGCCATTCCGGAAGCATCGCCGTCCCCCCGGTCAGTGCGACACCGCCATCGGAAGGCGCGTGCGCCGCGCCAGCTCCGACGGGCCGAACAGCACCACGATGCAGCGCGCGATCACCGACAGCACGCCCAGCGCGACGCCCCACAGCCCTGCGTAGAGGAAGAACTTGACGATCCAGCGATACGGCAGCCCGTTGGGCGCGTCCGAACTCTCGTTCTGGAGGAACGAGGTCATGAAGAACTCATGCGCATAGGGCACCGCGACGAGCAGGTAGGGCAGCGCGAACGCGAGGCAGCCGACCAGCTCGAGCCAGACCTTCTTCCTGAACGACAGCCCGCCCACGAAGACGTCGATCCGCACGTGGGAATTTCTCATGTACGCGTAGCCGAGCCAGGTCGTGAAGAGCAGCGCGTGGAACTGCCACTCCAGTTCCTGCAGCCGCGTCGAGCCGAGCAGCGGCAGCTGGAAGCCGAACTTGCGCGTGACCACGTCGAAGGCGATCACCGCGATGCACAGGATGAACGCCCAGGAGCACAGGCGCGCGACGAATCCGAGAAGGCTCTCGACCAAGTCGCTGAACCGCAGGAGAAAGGCCATCTTACTGGGCTCCGAGGGACGGGCCGGCACGCCACGCCCGCCTTCGGCGGGCATGGTGGGTCCCGGACAGCGCAAACGCGCCGCCCCGAGGGGCGGCGCTTGTCAGGGGCGCCGCGAGCGCGGCGCCGTGCTCACTGCAGATAGCCGTTCTCGCGCCAGATCGCGTATTCCGCGCGGAACTTGGTGTACGAATCCCAGGCCTTCTTGAACTCCTCGCTCTTGGCGGCCTGCTCGGCGGCGACCTCAGTCCAGGCCTTCTCGTACGCGTCGAGGAATTCCTTCGGCCACTTGTGGATGGTCACGCCCTTGCTGCGCAGCTCGGCCATCGCCGCGCCCTGGACCGCCTCGCCCTCGGCGAACTGGTTCAGCATCGTCGCGTCGCATGCGGTCTCGATGATCGCCTTTTGCGTGGGGCTGAACTCGGCCCACTTCTTCTTGGAGATCAGCAGCTGGTTCAGCGTGGCCTGCTGGTGCCAGCCCGGGAAGTAGTAGTGCTTGGCGACCTGGTAGAAGCCCAGCGACAGGTCCATCACCGGCATCGAGAACTCGGTGGCGTCGATCGTGCCGAGCTGCAGCGCCTGGAAGATCTCGCCGGCCTGCAGCAACTGGGTGGATACGCCCATCTTCTGCATCACGTTGGCCCCGAGACCGAAAAAGCGCATCTTCAGGCCCTTCAGATCGTCCAACGTCTTGATCTCCTTGCGGAACCAGCCGGACGCCTCGGGAGGGATCACGCCGCAGTTCAGCGCGACGACGTTGTACTTGGCGTGCAGGTCCTTCATCAGCTTGTCGCCGCCGCCGTGCTTCATCCACGCGAGGTACTCGCCCACGCCCGGGCCGAACGGCACGGAGCCGAACATCGCGAAGCCGATGTCCTTGCCGGTCCAGTAGCCGGACGTCGTCCAGGCCATGTCGAGCGAGCCGCTGCCGACCGCGTCAAGGTACTGGCTCGGCGGTACCAGAGCGCCGGGCTCGAAGCCCTTGACCTGGATGGTCCCCCCGGATATCTCGTTGATCCGCTTGACCACGGCTTGCTCGGTCGGACCGAGCAAGCCCACGGTGCTCGCGTACGCGAACCCCATCTGGGCGCGAACCTTCTTGTCCGCCGCCCCGGCCTGCGAAGCACCGAACACCAGCCCGACGGCGAGCGCAGTCGCCGTCAATCGCTTGAACGCCATTTGTGTCTCCTCCTGTGCGACGCGATTTGCGTCGTCTATTGTTGCGCCTGCACATGCACCACGCACCGCACGCGTCCGGCGACCGTAACACAGCCTCTGCGTCGAGGGCAACGGCGGCGATACAATGTCGGGTTGACCCCAAGGCTCCCATCATGGCTCTGAAATGCGGCATCGTCGGCCTGCCCAACGTCGGCAAGTCGACCCTCTTCAACGCGCTGACCAAGGCCGGCATCTCGGCCGAGAACTACCCGTTCTGCACGATCGAACCCAACGTGGGCATCGTCGAGGTGCCCGATGAGCGGCTCGCGAAGCTCGCGGCGATCGCCAAGCCGCAGAAGGTGCTCCCCGCGACCGTCGAATTCGTCGACATCGCCGGCCTGGTGGCGGGCGCCTCCAAGGGCGAAGGACTGGGAAACCAGTTTCTCGCGAACATTCGCGAGACGGACGCGATCGTGCACGTGGTGCGCTGCTTCCAGGACGAGAACGTCGTGCACGTGGCAGGCAAGATCGATCCGCTGTCCGACATCGAGGTGATCAATACCGAACTCGCGCTGGCCGACATGGCCACTGTCGAGAAGGCGCTGGCACGCTACAGCAAGGTGGCGCGCTCAGGCGGTGACAAGGAGGCACAGCGTCTGGTCACCGCGCTCGAGAAGTGCATGACGGTGCTCGACCAGGCCAGGCCGGTGCGCTCGCTCGACCTGTACGAGGAGGAGAAGGCGGTGCTCAGGCCTCTGTGCCTGATCACCGCCAAACCGACGATGTACGTGGCCAACGTCAAGGAAGGCGGCTTCGAGAACAACCCTTACCTCGACGCGATGCGCGGGCACGCGCAGACCGAGGGCTCGATCGTGGTGCCGGTGTGCGCCGCCATCGAGGCCGAGATCGCCGACCTGTCCGACGAGGACAAGCAGGTCTTTCTCGTCGACATGGGCATGGAAGAGCCGGGGCTGAACCGGGTGATCCGGGCCGCGTACACGCTGCTCGGGCTGCAGACCTACTTCACCGCCGGCGAGAAGGAAGTGCGGGCGTGGACGGTGAAGGTCGGCGCGACCGCGCCGCAGGCGGCCGGTGTGATCCACACCGACTTCGAGCGCGGCTTCATCCGTTCGGAAACCATCTCCTACGACGACTTCGTCGCCTGCGGCGGCGAGACCGGCGCCAAGGAGAAAGGCAAGATGCGGCTCGAAGGCAAGGAGTACGTGGTGCGCGACGGCGACGTCATGCACTTCCGGTTCAACGTCTGATTCGCGAGATTCCAGTCCGCGAGATTCGATTACGGCACGCTTCCTGCGTTTAGCGCCCATACTTCGGCACATGGGCGGTCGGTGCGACCGCCCGCGTGGCCCGACAGGAAGGCATCGTCTGTTCGCCCAGGGCTCGCACGCGCCGACCGATCGATCGCGCATCGGCAGCCGCACGACATTGGCTCAGGCCATGGAAGGAGCGCAATGCCACGGGGAACGATGAACTGGGCACGGGCCATGGCCCTGGTCGCGGTCGCATTTCTCGCTCTGTCGGCCTTGCCCTTCGCCCAGGAGAAGCGGCCTGTGGTCTATGTGGTGCCCGTCGAAGGCATCATCGATCTGGGATTGGCCCCTTTCGTCGAACGCGTCCTCGATGAAGCCACGCAGGCCGGCGCCGCCGGCGTCGTCCTGGAGATCAACACTTTCGGCGGGCGCGTGGACGCCGCCGTGCAGATCCGCGACGCGCTGTTGAATGCACGGGTGCGCACCATCGCCTTCGTCGACAAACGGGCGATCTCGGCCGGGGCCCTGATCGCCCTTGCCGCCGAAGACCTCGTCATGGCCGGGGGAGGAACCATCGGCGCTGCCACGCCGGTGCAGATGGGGCAGCCCGGCGCGCCGGCCGCGCCGGTGGGAGAAAAGACGGTTTCCTACGTCAGAAAGGAATTCCGCGCCACCGCCGAGAGCCGCAAGCGCC
>JAHEDO010000283.1 GCA_024641185.1 Burkholderiaceae bacterium
TATGACGAGGGGCCCGACATTGCGGCATCGGGCGATCGGCGCTGGCGTGCTGCTTGCGCTGCTCGCCGTTCCGGTCGTCGCGCCGCAGTATGTAGTGCACATCGCGAACTTCGTGCTGATCTACACGCTGCCGGTCGTCGGGCTGGGCTTTCTCACCGGATTCACCGGGCGCGTGTCGCTGGCGCAAGGCGCGCTGTTCGGGGTCGGCGCCTACACCACCGCGCTGCTGACCACCAAGCTCGGCTGGCCGCCGATCGCGACACTGGCGCCGTCGGTGCTCGTGACGGTCGTTCTGGCAGTCGCGCTCGGCGGTGCCGCGGTGCGCCTGGCGGGGCTGTACTTCGTGATGGCGACGATCGGGATCCAGCAGATCGTCTGGATCCTGCTGATGAACTGGAGCGAGCTCACCAACGGTCCGCAAGGAGTGCGTTCGATCCCGGCCGTCGGCGTGGGCGGGGTGACGCTCGAGACCACGCAGCAGTTCTATTTTCTCGCGCTCGCCTTCGCGGTCGCCTCGTACGTGCTCGCAGGGCGGATCATCGGCAGCCGCCTCGGCCTGTACCTGCGCGCGCTGAGCGACGACCAGCTTGCCGCGTCGTCCGTCGCCGTTGAGGTGGGCCGCGCCAAGGTGACCGCCCTCGCGCTTTCGGCGGCGTGGGCCGGTGCCGGCGGATTCCTGTACGCGCACTACATGCGCTACATCCACCCGGACATGTTCGGGCTCGAGCCCTCGGTGCTGTTCCTGGTGATGAGCATGTTCGGCGGCTACCGTTCGCTCGAGGGAATGATCCTCGCGACCGCGGTGCTCGAATCCGCCACCGAGTACCTTCGGCCATTCGGCGAGTTCCGGATGATCGTTTACGGACTGATCCTTCTGCTCGGCATGATGTTCTTCCCGAAGGGCATCCTGACGCTCATCCCGCGCAGGCGTTCGGCCTCGGGTCCGGCCTCGCCTGCGACCTCGACCTCGGCCTCCGGCACCGAAACGGGTGAGGGCGGGGGTGGCGCGTGAGGCTGCTCGAGGCCTCGAAGCTGTGCCTCGCCTTCAGCGGGGTGCGGGCGCTGGTGGACGTCGATCTCGCCATCGACGACGGAGAACTCGTCGGGATCATCGGCCCGAACGGATCGGGCAAGAGCACCTTGTTCAACGTCCTCTCCGGCATCTATCGCTGCGACCAGGGACACATCGTGTTCGGCGGCGCGCGGATAGACAATCTCGGAGCCGCGCAGATCGTTCGGCAGGGCATTGCACGAACCTTCCAGAACAAGCGCCTGTTCGGGACGATGACAGTGCTCGAGAACGTCGTCGTCGCCGCGTTGAAGGGTGGCGGCGGCTCGACGGCGGGCGACGTGCTCGGCCTGTCGGGTTCGCGTTCGGCGATGAAGACCGCGTGGGAAGCGGCGCGCCAGTGCCTGGAGCGCGTGCAGCTTTCCGATTGGGCTGAGGCCAGTGCCCGGGACCTGCCCTACGGCGCGCAGAACCGGCTCGAGATCGCCCGGGCGCTCGCGCTGCAGCCGAAATTGCTGCTGCTCGACGAGCCTGCGGCCGGACTGAATCCGGCCGAACGCGCCGAGCTGCGTGCGCTGATCCAGGCGGTGCACGAAGAGGGGGTCACCATCGCGCTGGTCGAGCACGACGTGCGGATGGTCACCGGACTGTGCGAGCGCGTGATCGCGCTCGATCACGGCGAAAAGATCGCCGACGGCCCGTCGGGTTCAGTGGTCCAGGACCCCAGGGTGCTCGCCGCGTATTTCGGCGAAGACGACGGGGAGGCGACTGGCGATGACGGGGCCTGAACAGCGCGACGTGGCGCCGGTCCTAGAGACCCGCGACCTTCACGTGTACTACGACAAGGTTCACGCGGTCCAGGGCGTGTCGCTCGAAGTCCGTCGCGGCGAAGTCGTCGCGATCCTCGGCGCCAATGGTGCCGGCAAGAGCTCGGTGATGCGCGCGGTCATGGGGCTCGCCCCGGCCGGCGGCGGCGCGGTTCTGCTGCACGGCGAGCAGATCGACGCGTTGCGGAGCGACCAGCGGGTGGATCGCGGGATGGCGTACGCGCCGGAAGGGCGGCGCGTCTTCGGTGACCTGACGGTCCACGAGAACCTGCAGATGGGCGCCTACGTTCTGCGCGGACAGGCGGAGGTCAACGCGCGGATCGAGGAGGTCTACGCTCTGTTTCCCATCCTGAGAGAACGCAAGGCGCAGGTCGCTGCGACGCTGTCGGGCGGAGAGCAGCAGATGCTGGCGATCGGACGGGCACTGGTCCGACAGCCCGCCGTGCTGCTGCTCGACGAGCCCTCACTCGGCCTCGCACCCGTGATGATCAAGGTCATCTACCAGACGCTGAAACAGATCCGCGCGCGCGGCATGACGCTGCTGCTGTCCGAACAGAGCGCGCACATCGCGCTGAGAATCGCCGATCGCGCCTATGTGCTCGAGAACGGGCGCGTCGCGTTCTCCGGTCCCGCCGCGCAACTGCGGGAGGACCCCGCACTGCGCGAGTCATACCTGGGTGCATAGCGCCCGACTATCCATGGATCCGCAATGAAGATCGTCGAAGTCAAGGCCCACCCGCTGTCGTTTCGCGTCTCCGACTCGGGCGCGGTGCGGCTGGGCATCGGAAAGACAGTCAAGCGCGACACGGTGCTGGTGATGGTGCGCACCGAGGGCGGCCTCGTGGGATGGGGTGAGGCGCATCACGGGCGCTCGCCCGGCAGCGTCGCTCACCTGGTCAACACGACGCTCGCGCATCTGGTGACTGGTATGGACGCGACCGACACCATCGGCGTCTGGGATCGGGTCTACAAGATGCAACTGTCGAGCCACGGAATGGGGGCCGCCTCCGCGATCGGGTTGAGCGGGATCGACATGGCGCTGTGGGACCTGCGCGCCAAGGCGGCCGGCTGGCCGCTTTACCGTCTTCTCGGCGGTCGGGCGCGCGCGATTCCCGCATACGCGGGCGGCATCTCGCTGGGCTATCAGCCGCCGGGGGAACTGGTCGCGGAAGCACGCGGACTCGTCGCTCGAGGCTACCGCGCGCTGAAACTGCGGGTCGGCGATCACTGGCGGGCCGACGTCGAACGAGTCGAGGCGGTGCGCAAGGCGCTGGGCGACTCGATCGAGCTGATGGTCGACGCCAACACCAACTACTCGGTCGACGACGCACGTCAGGCAATGCCGGCCTTCGACGCGCTGCGAGTGGCCTGGCTCGAGGAGCCGTTCCCTCCGCACGACGTGCGCAGCTATCGCGCCGCGGCGGGGTTCGGCCGGACGCCGCTGGCGGCCGGCGAGAACCACTACACGCGATTCGAGTTCCAGCGCGTGATCGACGACGGCGCGATCACCGTCCTGCAGCCCGACCTGTCGAAGACCGGCGGGCTGACCGAAGGTCTGCGGATCGCGGCGATGGCCTCCGGCTGGAAGCTGCGGATCAATCCGCACACCTCGGCGACCGGCCTGAACATGGCGGCGACGCTGCATTTCCTGGCCAGCATCGACAACGGCGGGTACTACGAGGCCGATGCCTCGACGGAGAACCTGTTCCGCGACGGGCTGACCAGCCCGGCGTGCGCGCTGGACGCGGACGGCTGCGTTCGCCCGCCGGAAGCGCCTGGGCTGGGCGTGGAAATCGACGAAGATTTCATCCGGAAGCACCCGGTGATCGAAGGGCCGGGGTACGTCT
>JAHEDO010000067.1 GCA_024641185.1 Burkholderiaceae bacterium
GGGTCGCCCGGTGTACGTGGAGGGGCGGTTGAAGACCCGGAAGTGGCAGGACAAGGACGGCCACGACAAGTACACCACCGAGATCATTGCCGAAGAAATGCAGTTGCTCGGTTCGCGTGAAGGCGGCGGCGGCGGCGGATCCGGTGACGAAGGCGGCTACAACCGCGAGCAGTCCGGCGGCGGCGCAGGCGGTGGCGGTGGCGGTGGCGGTGGCGGCGGTCGTGCCCCGGCGCGGCGCCCGGCGGCCGCGCCGGCGGACTTCGACAACATGGACGACGACATCCCGTTCTGACGCGTGATCGGGCGCGCCGTGCCGTCGGCGACGTGCCCGCGGCGCTGCGGCCCCGGCAGGCGCCCGAAGGCCGTTCGTCTCAGCGGACGATGACCTCCACACGCCGATTGCGGGCTTCGCGGGTCTCGTCCGGCGTGCGCACCAGCGGGTTGCGTTCGCCGTGGCTCGCGACGGTGATTTCCCTGGTACGCAGGCCGTGCCGGGCCAGCAGCGCGGCGACCCACCGGGCCCGCTCGAGTCCCAGTCGTTCGTTCGACGGTGCGTCGCCCTCCGTGTCCGTGTGGCCGATGACCGACACGTCGGCCGCCGGCCGTCGTTGCGTCGCGTCCAGGATCTCGGCGACCAGACGCTCCGAGGCGGGCGTGAGCGCGGCCTCGCCGGTACGGAAGTAGAGGCGAAAGACTTCGGCAGGCGCCGGACGCGCCGCAAGGGCTCCGGCGAAGTCGCGCTCGATCTGCTTTTCGGACACGTTCTTGGGCCTGATCGATGCGCCGTCGATCTCGACCGCCTGCATGGGCCGATCGAGCAGTATGGTGCCCTGCGTATTGCTCACCGTGACCGCGCCCGTGTGGCCGTCGTCGCCCGGCAACAGCACCACATAGGAGTTCGGCTCCTGGCTGAACGACGGCTCCGCCGGGGCGCTCGCGCAGCCGCTGAGGGCGACGAGTACCGCAGCTGCCGTTGCCATCGCGACGTTGCGCAGGGGTCGGCCGACCCCTGTCCAAGTCGTCACTCGGCCACCTTCAGCAGGAACCGGGTGCCGCGTACCCCGAGGGTGGCCGACGGGGTCTGGATGCTCACCGACTCGGGCCGCAACCGCGCGATCGCTCCCGACACGTACTCCAGGGTTCCGCGGACCATGCCGAGGACCAGGCCCAGCGCGCCGCTGGCCGGCGCGAACTGGAAGTCGTCGAACAGCAGTTCGGAACCCGGGCCCAGTGCGAGGACCGTGTCGTCCTTCAGCGTCATGCCGATCGTGCCGGCAGGACCGGTGCGAACGACGCAACCCTTCGTCAGGGGCGTTCCGGGGGTCGCGGCGGTCTGCACGCCATCCGCAAGCACCCAGGCCTCGCCCTTCACCGTCTTGACGATGCCGATCGACGGGCCGGGTTCGGCGGCGCGCGCCGCGTCTGCCGGAGCGGCAAGCGCCAGCAGCGCGGCGACTGCCGCGATCGCGACTGCGGCAGCGAACGACCGGCTGGCCGGCAAGCGCAGGCCATTGGCTGGCGTTCGAACTGATCCCACGTGGCCTCTCACCGCATTCCTCGCGTTGAAGCGCTCATTTGAGCGGGGCGGGTGATCACTTTCCAGTCTAACGGCGTCCCGGGCCGTCGGGTCGACCGATCAGGATGCCGAATCAGACCACCTGTCGTTCGCGCAACTGCTGGATCTCGTCCCGGCCGTACCCCAATTCCGCCAGGATCTCGTCGGTGTGCTCTCCCAGCAGTGGCGCCCGATGCCGGATGCCCCCGTCGGTCTGCGACAGGCGCAGCGGCACCGAGGCCACCGGCGCCGGGCGCGACAGGCCCGGATAGTCGATCGGCTGGTACAGGCCGAGCGCTGCGGTCTGCGGGTGGTCGAGCGCCTGCTGCGGCGTCAGGACCGGTCCGCACGGGATCTTCGCTTCGCCGAGCTCGGCGATCACCTGCTCGGTACTGCGCTGCGCGCACCATCTGCCCATGCGCTCGCTGATGAGCTCGCCGTGACGTCCGCGCGACTCGTCGGTCTCGAAGCGCGGATCCTCGAGCCAGTGGGATTCGCCCATCAGCCGCCCCCAGCGCTCGAACAGCGGCCGCCCGACCACCTGGCACAGGACCCAGCCGTCGGTGGTCGCAAAGATGTCGACCGGTGCCGACGTCTGGCCGCGATTCCCGGTGGGCACCCGGTTGGGCGCGGACACGGCCTGCTCGATCAGCAACGCATTGCTCAGGGTCAGCGCGGTCCCCAGCAAAGAGCCCTCGATCTTCTGGCCGCGGCCGGTCCTTCCGCGCTCCATCAGCGCGATCAGGGTGCCGAAGGCGCAGTGCAGCGCCGTGCCGAAGTCGACCCAGGGCACCTGTGCCCTGTACGGGTGCCCCGGCTCGCCGGTCATGTACACCGCCCCGGACATCGCCTGACCGACGCCGTCGAAGCCGACGAACGCGCGCATCGGCCCCTGCGCGCCGAATGCCGAACTGGTCGTCAGGATGATGTCCTCGCGGATCGCGCGCAGATGCTCGTCGTCCAGCCCCATGGCGCTGAGCTGCGGCGCGGGAAGGTTGGCGACCACCACGTCGGCACCGGCGACCAGGCGGCGAACGACCTCCCGTCCTGCTTCGGTCATCGGGTCGAGCGTCAGAGAACGCTTGTTGCGGTTCATCTGCAGGAACAGCGCACCGTGCCCCTCGGAGGTCACCGGGGTGGTGTAACGGTCCTCGCTGCCGGAGCGCTTTTCGATCCGGATGACGTCGGCCCCGTATTCGGCGAGCAGCGCCGCGCAATACGGGCCGGCGATGTAGCGCCCGAAATCCAGAACCCGGATTCCCTTCAGTGGCAAATCGTTCAAACCTCGCTCCTAGCGGTGGTGTAGGTCGTTCGGACGGCATTCAGCTGGGTGCCGGGACTTGGAATGGCGACGTTCCACCCCCAAATCGCTTAGAATCGCAAGTTTTCTTCAAATGGCGCAATCGCGCCAGGCGAGATTCGAAACATCAGACCCCGGAAAGCTCGACATGCCGATCTTCGCCTATCGATGCGACAGCTGCGGATTCGAGAAGGACGCCCTGCAGAAGCGCTCCGACCCGCCGCTCACCGCCTGCCCGGAGTGCGGGCGGGAGACCTTCAACAAACGGCTCACCGCGCCCGCGTTCCAGCTCAAGGGTAGCGGATGGTACGTCACCGACTTCCGCGACAACGGCAAGGCCAAGGCCAAACCCGGCGAATCGGGGGATGCGGCACCCGCGCCGGCACCCTCGGCGACAGGCTCGGAGTCGAAGGACGCGTCCGGCGCGACGCCGAAATCCGGCGAATCCGCCAAGCCGGCGCCTGCGGCTGTACCGGCGCCAGCGGCCGCCCCGGCGGCGGCGAGCGCCGGGAGCGGTTCCTCCGGACAGACCGGCTGAGACTTCATCTATCAACCGAAGGGCGAGATCATCAACTCCAAACCTCCATCGAGCTCGCGCGGATCCAGTCATCCGCCGACGCTTCGCGGCTATTTCATCACCGGACTGCTGATGTGGGTGCCGCTGGTCATCACCCTGTGGGTGCTGGACCTGATCGTCAGCACGATGGACCAGAGCCTGGCGCTGCTGCCCAGCCGCTGGCATCCGCGCGCGTTGCTGGGCCGCGACGTGCCCGGGCTCGGCATGCTGCTCACGATCCTGGTGATCTTCCTGACCGGACTGCTCACCCGCAACTTCCTCGGGCAGCGGCTGGTGCGGCTCTGGGAATCGGCGCTCGCGAGGATCCCGATCGTCAATTCGATCTACTCGAGCGTGAAGCAGGTCAGCGACACGCTGTTCTCGCCCGGCGGAAAGGCGTTCCGCAAGGCGCTGCTCGTGCAGTATCCGCGCGCCGGGGCCTGGACGATCGCGTTTCAGACCGGCGTGCCTGCCGACGAGATCGCCAGGCACCTGGACGGCGATATGGTGTCGGTCTACGTGCCGACGACCCCCAACCCCACCTCGGGGTTCTTCCTGATGATGCCGCGTGCCGACGTCGTCGAGCTGCACATGAGCGTCGACGAGGCGCTCAAGTACGTGGTTTCGATGGGCGTGGTCGGTCCGAGCGTCGCGCGTCTGCGCGAGACCGCGGTGCAGAATCCGCCCGAAGCGGACGCGCGCGCCTGAGTCCGGCGACGCGCCTTCCCGACCTGTTCTGGAGAGTTCCCCATGCGTACCTGTTATGCCGGTCAACTGTCCGCCGATCGTCTCGATCAGGTGGTCACGCTGTTCGGCTGGGTTCACCGCCGCCGTGACCACGGCGGAGTGATCTTCATCGACCTGCGCGACCGCGAGGGTCTCGCGCAGATCGTCTGCGACCCGGATCGCGCCGAGGTGTTCGGCGTCGCCGAACGCGTGCGCAACGAGTTCTGCATCAAGATCGTCGGCAAGGTGCGGCGGCGCCCCGAGGGCACGGTCAATCCGAACCTGCGCAGCGGCGAAGTCGAGGTGCTGTGCCAGGAGCTCGAGATCCTGAATCCGTCGGTCACGCCGCCGTTCCAGCTCGACGACGAGAATCTGTCGGAAACCACCCGCCTCACGCATCGCGTGCTCGACCTGCGTCGCCCGCAGATGCAGCGCAACCTGACGCTGCGCTACCGGGTGGCGATGGAGGTGCGAAAGTATCTGGACGCGCTCGGGTTCATCGACGTGGAAACGCCGATGCTCACCAAGTCGACGCCCGAGGGCGCGCGCGACTACCTCGTGCCTTCGCGGGTGAACCCGGGACAGTTCTTCGCGCTGCCGCAGTCTCCGCAGCTCTTCAAGCAACTGCTGATGGTGTCCGGACTCGATCGCTACTATCAGATCACCAAGTGTTTCCGCGACGAGGACCTGCGAGCCGACCGGCAGCCCGAATTCACGCAGATCGACTGCGAGACCTCGTTCCTGTCGGAAATCGAGATCCGGGAAATCTTCGAGGACATGATCCGCACGGTGTTCCGGCACGCGATCGGAGTGGAGCTTCCGAAGACGTTCCCGACGATGCCCTACTCCGAGGCGATGCGGCTGTACGGCTCGGACAAGCCGGATCTGCGCGTGAGGCTGCAGTTCACCGATCTGACCGAGGTGATGAAGGACGTCGACTTCAAGGTGTTCGCGGCGGCCGCGAACGCGCAGGGAGGCCGGGTCGTCGGCCTTCGTGTGCCTGGTGGTGCGGAGATGACCCGCAGCGAGATCGACTCGTACACGCAGTTCGTCGGCATCTACGGGGCCAAGGGCCTGGCCTACATCAAGGTCAACGACGCGTCCAAGGGGCGAGAGGGCCTGCAGTCCCCGATCGTGAAGAACCTGCACGACAAGGCGATCGACGCGATCCTGTCGCTCAGCGGCGCGGCCAGCGGCGACCTGATCTTCTTCGGGGCGGACCGCGAGAAGGTGGTCAACGACGCCATCGGCGCGCTTCGCACCAAGATCGGCCACTCGGAATTCGGCCGCAAGAACGGCTTGTTCGAGGACGGCTGGCGCCCGCTGTGGGTGGTGGACTTCCCGATGTTCGAATACGACGAAGAGGGTGCGCGCTGGGTGGCCTGCCATCACCCGTTCACCGCGCCCAAGGACGGCCACGAGGAGTACCTGGAGACCGACCCCGGGCGCTGCCTGGCCAAGGCCTACGACATGGTGCTCAACGGCTGGGAGATCGGCGGCGGCTCGGTGCGGATCCACCGCGAGCAGATCCAGAGCAAGGTCTTCAGGGCGCTGAAGATCGGGCCCGAGGAAGCGCAGGTCAAGTTCGGTTTTCTTCTGGACGCGCTGCAGTACGGCGCGCCGCCGCACGGCGGAATCGCTTTCGGGCTGGACCGCATCGTCACGATGATGACCGGCGCGGAGTCGATCCGCGACGTGATCGCGTTCCCGAAGACGCAGCGCGCGCAGTGCCTGCTCACGCAGGCGCCGTCGAGTGTCGACGAGAAGCAGCTGCGCGAGCTGCACATCCGGTTGAGGGCGCCGGAGGCGGCGAAGACTTGAGGCGTCGGGTGGCGACCGCGGGCGCGGCCGCGCGCACGGGGCGCGCGCTCGCGGGTGCGGCGGTCAGGCGCGAACGCCGGCGAGCGTCGCAGGCGCCATCCCGACCATAGGCGGAGCACTTGGGAACCAAGATCCCTGAATCCGTGCTGGTGGTGATCCACACACCGGCGCTGCAGGTGCTCGTGCTCGAGCGCGCCGACCACCCGGGCTTCTGGCAGTCGGTCACCGGCAGCAAGGACGTGGCCGACGAGCCGCTCGAAGAGACCTGCAGGCGCGAGGTGCTCGAAGAGACCGGCATCGACGCGGCCAGGTACCGACTGTGCGACTGGAAGCTGACCAATCGCTACGAGATCTATCAGCACTGGCGACACCGGTATCCTGACGGGGTGACGCACAACACCGAGTATGTGTTCGGACTCCTGGTTCCGGAGGTGCTGGACGTGGCGCTCGCTCCGCGGGAGCACTTGGGGTACGCGTGGCTGGACTGGCGCGAGGCCGCGGAACGCTGCTTCTCGTGGTCCAACGTCGAGGCGATCAGGCAGTTGCCGGCGCGCGTTCGTGCCTGCGAGGCCGGTCCGGCCGACGGTGCCGAGGAGCCGGACGCATGAAGCTGCGCGTCGCCACCTACAACATCCACAAGGGCGTGATCCGGGATTTCTTCGGATTTCGCCGAGTTTCCCGCATCCACGAGCTGCGATCCCGGCTGCACGAGCTCCACGCCGACCTGGTGTTCCTGCAGGAGGTGCAGGGCGAGCACGAGCATCACGCGCGGCGCTTCGCGCAGTGGCCCGTCGAGCCGCAGGACCAGTTCCTCGCGAAGTCGCCGACGCTCAAACACACCTTCGAGAGTGCCTACGGCAGGAACGCGAACTACCTGCACGGCCATCACGGCAACGCGCTGCTGTCGCGATTCCCGATCCTCGGCCTGGAGAATCGGGACGTCTCCGATCACGCGCTGGAGAAGCGCGGCATTCTGCACTGCCAGATCGGGATCGGCGGGCGGCAGGTGCACTGCTTCGTCGTGCACCTCGGGTTGCTCGCACGCAGCCGGGATCGCCAGGCGGAGTTCCTGATGGACTGGATCGAGCGCGAGCTTCCGGCGACCGCGCCGCTCATCGTTGCGGGCGACTTCAACGATTGGCGCAACCGGCTCAACGATCGCCTCTCGGAGCGCCTGCGCCTGCGAGAAGTGTTCGACGTCGCGCGGCCGAGGCGGCCCATGGCGGAGCGGATCGTGCACTTCAGGCGCGACCGACTGGCAGACCAGGCAGTCGGCGCGGAGATCCTGGTCTCGAGTCCCGCCAGAATGGTTCGCACGGCGCGTACCTTCCCGGCGCTGGTTCCGTGGCTGCGGATGGACCGCATCTACACCCGCGGATTCACGGTGCAGCACGCCAACGTCCTGCGCGGGCCCGCCTGGGCGCAGCTCTCCGACCACAGCCCTCTCGTCGCCGATCTGACGCTCGGGCCGTGACCCGCACGCTCGAGGCCCGCCCCTGGTACGAGAGCCTGAAGGCCCGTGAGGCCGGCGGGCACGAGGTGGTGCTGCTGGAAGGCGGGCGCGAGTTCTTCCCGGCGCTCATCGAGGCGATCGACTCGGCGCGCTCCGTCGTGTTCGTCGAAACCTATCTTTTCGCCGATGACGAATCCGCGCGCTCGGTCGCACACGCGCTGGCCAGGGCTGCGGGCAGAGGCGTTGGCGTGAGAGTCACCGTCGATGGTTTCGGAACGCCTCGCCTGCTCGGCGAGGTCGCCGCAGTGCTTCGCGAGGCGCAGGTCCGGGTCGAGATCTACCGGCCCGAGACGCGGATGCTGTCGCTGGATCGCGGCCGCCTGCGCAGGATGCACCGAAAGCTCGCGGTGATCGACGGGCGCGTCGCCTTCGTCGGTGGCATGAATCTGCTCGACGATCTGCAGGACCCGAACCGCGGCGCGCTCGAGCTGCCGCGGCTGGACTTCGCGGTGCGGGTGCGCGGCCCGCTCGTCGCGAGCGCGCATCTCGCGGCGCAGCGGCTTTGGTGGGAGCTGTCGCTGGTCAACAGGCCGCTGGGCTTCGCGAGCGCCGCTCGCGCGAGCTGGCTGAGACTGGTCGCGGACCTGGTGAGCGACGTCACGCCGGCGGGCAAGGTGCGTGCGTCGCTGGTGCTGCGCGACAATTTCCGCTTCAGGCGCGCGATCGAGCGCGAGTATCTGCGCGCCATCGGGCATGCCCGGCGCGAGGTGCTGATCGCCAATCCGTACTTCTTTCCGGGCGTGCGCTTTCGTCGCGCGCTGCTGGCCGCGGCACGGCGCGGCGTGCGGGTGAGGCTGCTGCTTCAGGGGCGCGTCGAGTATCTCCTGCCGCACTACGCGGCGCAGGCGCTATACGACGAGTTCCTGCGCGCCGGGGTCGAGATCATCGAGTATCGGAGCAGCTTCCTGCACGCGAAGGTCGCGGTGATCGACGATCGCGCCACGGTCGGGTCATCGAACATCGATCCGTTTTCGCTGCTGCTCGCGCGCGAGGCGAACGTCTTCGTCAACGACGCGGCCTTCGCCGAGACACTGCGCGATCGCCTGGAGCGTGCGATCCGCCAGGGCGGCGTGGCGGTGCCGCTGCCGTATCACCGCAGGCGTTCCCTGCTCGTCCGCCTGCTGAACGGCATCGCGTTCGCGATGCTTCGCCTCGGGGTGGCGATCAGCGGCGAGCGTGGACAATACTGAGCGAAGATGACCGAAGACTGGCTGCGCGAGGCGCGCACCCGACTCCTCGATCGGCCCGAGCCCGGCGGGTGGATCGGCATCGTCGTGAAGGCGATCGACGCGCGCGCGCACGAGCTGGCAGGCGCTAGTGCGCACACACCGCCGCACTATCTGCTGGGTGCCTGGGCGCCCGGTACCGACGGCTTGTATCCGCGGCTGCCCGAGTTCGCGGCGATCGCGTCGCCCGACGGTGTCCGGGCGCTGCGCGAACTGTTCGTCCACCTGCCCGCGGGTGCGCGGATCCACCTGGCAGACGAACGTGTCGCCGATGCCGCATTGCTCGCGGAGATGGTGCTCGTGTGCGACCGCAACCTCGAGGACTGGCAGCGCGAGGCGCTCGAACGCTTCGCGCTGGAGCGCCGCGCCGCGCTTCGCGTCGAGATCGCGCAGCGCTATACCGATCACGAGGGCGGTTTCGAACGCTTTCGTGACCACCTGTTCAACGGTGACCGATGATGAGCGCATCGGCGCTTCTCGAAGCCCATGGGCGGCGCGGGCCGTCGGCAAGCGTCCGCACGACGATCCACGGCGTGGATTTCACCTCGGCACCGACGGCGCGCAAACCGATCACGATCGCAGCGGGAACCTGGTCCGACGGCGCGCTGCTGGTCGAGCGCATCGATGAACTGCGCGACTTCGCCGCGTTCGAGTCCTGGCTGACGGTCCCCGGACCCTGGATCGGGGCGTTCGACTTTCCCTTCGGCCTGCCGCGCGAGCTGGTGCGGGCGCTCGGCTGGCCGCAGGAGCGCGACGCGCGGAGCAGCGCCTGGGAGCGTGTGGTGGCGACGCTGATGGCGGACACGCGCAAACAGCTGATCGCCCGGCTGCGCGCGTTCTGCGATGCGCGGCCCGCGGGCGGCAAGTTCGCGCATCGCGCCACCGATCGTCCCGCGGGCTCGAGCCCGTCGATGAAGTGGGTCAATCCGCCGGTCGCGTTGATGCTTCACGCGGGCGCGCCCAGGCTGATGGCCAGCGGCGTTCACATTCCCGGCCTGCGCGCGGGCGATATCCGCCGCGTCGCGCTCGAGGGCTATCCGGGGTTGCTGGCGCGGGCGATCGTCGGCCGCAGGTCTTACAAGAGCGACGATCGCGCGCGCCAGACCGGCGAGCGCCTGACGGCTCGCGAGGCCATCATCGGCGCGATCGAATCCGGGCGGCACCCGCTGGGTCTGCGCGTGCGGCTGTCTGCCGCGCTGCGCGAGCGCTGCGTCGCCGACCCGACGGGCGACCGGTTGGACGCGGTGTTGTGCGCCGTGCAGGCGGCGTGGGCCTGGCAGCGGCGCGATCTCGGCTACGGGCTGCCCGAGGGGATCGACCCGATCGAAGGCTGGATCGTCACCGCCGAGCACGCGGACACTCCCGAAGCCTAGCGCCCGTCTGCAAGAGGTTCGTGCCCGCGACGCGAGCCTGAACGGCGGGCAGCGGCGATGCGGCGTCCCCAGTCGCGCCCCGGGGTTCGCGGGCAGGGCCTGTCGCTTGCGCAAAGCGCTCGCCACAGGGAAACTGTCGGACCGATTTGCGAGGACGTCGGCCCGGCGTCGACCGAATCCAAGAGATCCGATGCAACTTTTCGATCAGGACACAGCGATCGTCACCGGCGCCGGCAACGGCATCGGCCGCGCGATCGCGCTCGCATTGGTGCGAGAGGGCGTGCCGACGGTGTTCGCCGACGTGGAGCGCGAGACGGTGCACGACGCCGTGGCCGAGGCGCGGGGTGCCCCGGCCGCCGCGGTCGCATGGGTCGGCGATCTTGCGCAGCCCGCCGAGCGCGAGCGGCTGCTCGCCGACGCGCACGCCGCGCTGGGCCGGGTGACGATGTTCGTGCACAGCGCTTCGCCGCCGCGCCACGAGCGTGACCACCTGTTCGCGGTCGACGACGCGACCTGGCAGACGATGCGCGCGGTGAACCTCGACGCCGCCTACCACCTCGGCCGCGAGCTCGCACGCCGGATGATCGCGCAGCGTATCCCGGGGCGCATGCTGATGCTCACCTCGCTGCACACCGAAACGCCGCGCAACCTGCCGCACTACAGCACCTCGAAGGCCGCGATGGCCATGCTGGTCAAGGAGTTCGCCAAGGGTCTAGGGCGCTACGGCATCCGTGTCAACGCGATGGTGCCCGGCGCGATCGCGGCCGGCGGCTTCGTCGCGAGCCCGGAACTCGCCCGGCACATCCCGCTGGGCAGGCTCGGTCGGGCGGAAGACCTCGCGCCGATGGCGCTCGCGGTGCTCTCGAACCGAATCGGCGGCTATGTGACCGGCACGAGCATCGTCGTCGACGGCGGCCTCGCGCTCACCAACTGGTTCGATCCGCCCGATTTCGATGATGCCGGTTGAGTTCCGGCACGGGTCGCGCGCCGCGGCGCGGTGCCTGGTCGTCGCCTTGCTCGTGGTGTCGACCGTCGTGCCGCTCTTGTTCGTTCCCGGCGCGCTCGCCGCCGGCGATGCCGCAGCAGCGGCCGGCGCGGGCGCCGCAACCGGAGCGTCCGCCGCAGTCGCCGGGCCCGACGGTCTCCGGGCCTTCGATCTGCAGGGGCACCGCGGCACTCGCGGCCTGGCCCCGGAGAACACGGTCGCGGCTTTCCGCAGGGCGATCGAAATCGGCGTCACGACGCTGGAGACCGACCTCGCGATGACCCGCGACGGCGTGCTGGTGCTCTCGCACGATCCCTTTCTCAACCCCGACCTCGTGCGCGGTCCCGACGGCAGGTGGCTCGCGCAGCGAGGCCCGGCGATCCACTCGTTGACGCTCGACGAATTGCGCGGCTTCGATGTCGGGCGGCTCAACCCGGAGAGTCGTTACGGTTCCCAGTGGCGTGAGCAGCAGCCCGTGGACGGCGAACGCATTCCGACGCTGGCGCAGCTCTTCGCGCTGGTGCGCGCCAGCGCATCGCGCCCGCGGCTCAATCTCGAGACCAAGATCACGCCGACGAGCGGCGAGGACGCGCCCGATCCGGCGAGTTTCGCGCGCGCGGCGGTGGACGCGGTGCGCGCGGCGGGATTCGCGGATCGCGTGACGATCCAGTCCTTCGATTGGCGCACGCTGGTCGAAGTCGGGCGCATCGCCCCGGAGATCCCGAGGGCCTGCCTGACGATCGAGGCCTCGAGCATGAATACGGTTCGGGTCGGCGCCGACGGTGCATCACCGTGGCACGCCGGGCTGCGATCGGCCGACCACGGCGGTTCCACCCCGCGGCTTGCGCGCGCCGCGGGCTGCGCTACCTGGTCCATGTTCTGGCGCAACCTGAGTCCCGAACTGGTCGCGCAGGCGCACTCGCTCGGCCTGAAGGTGCTGCCCTGGACGGTGAACGAACCGGCCGACATGCGCCGACTGATCGACTGGGGCGTCGACGGCATCATCACCGACTACCCCGATCGGCTGCGCGCGCTGCTCGTCGAACTGGGGCGGCCGGTGCCCGCTGCGCGTTGAAACTGGGGGCTACCAGCCCCAGAGCAGACTGCGCGACACCCAACCCGTCAATCCGCCCTCGTTGCGGATCTTCGCCCAGCCCCCCCGGTTCTCCAGGGTGCGCAGCACCTCACCGTACTCGGCCTTGCCGACGATGCGGTTGCGCGTGCCGGGGCCGCTGCGGATGTTCGCCACCTGCGACTTGACGATCATGTGCGGAGTGCGCCCGGTCATCGGCCGATAGACCCAGCCCTCGTCGTTCTCGAAATCCCGGACCTTCAGCCAGTTGCCCTGGCGTGCGACGACCTGCAGAGGGTAGCCGCGCGCGAGCACCCAGACGACCTCGTGATCGGTTCCCGCGCCGCTGCGCATGTTGAGTTCGGGCCGGCTGACACTGACCATCTCTCTTGCCTGTGCCACCGAAATCAGGAAATACGCGGAAAGCGCGAGCAGAACTAGTCTCAGTGTGCGTGGTCCGGTCATCGTGTCCTTTCGTTGAAGATGCAGTGGTGAATGACTCCCTGTGCGGAAGCTGGCGGGTAGGGGGATTCTATTGCCTCTCGCTGTGGTGTCCAGTCGAGAGTCGCCGGCGAGCCGCCTGGCGGCGAAATGACGCGGCGAGTCGACCGCGCCGCAACCGTGCGACAGGATCGCTCGCACGCGGCCGGCGCCGTGTATCGTGAAGCCATGGCTTCGATCCGTCGGATGCTTCCGCTGCTCGTCCTGTGCGTCGTGGTCGGCTGCGCCTGGCTCGCGCCGCTGGAGCGGGCCGCCACCCCGCAAGTCGAATCGGGCCTGAAGCGGGCGTTGGCCAGCTTTGCCGCGGCGCGCGCGCTGAACGCGGTGATCTCGGTGGCGCAAGGCACCCAGGTCGCGGTGGAGCCGGGTGGCGTCGGCGTGGTGACCGCCCCGGGGCAGCTGCTCGACCCGATCAACGACCTGGTGGAGCAGTTCGCCACGCTGATGCTCTGGGCGAGCGTCGCGTTCGGCGCGCAACTGGCGCTGCTGAAGATCGGGGCCTACTGGGGCGTGTCGGTGCTGCTGTCGGTCGCGGCGCTGGCCTGGGCCTGGACGCACTGGCGGGGGCTGTCGTCGGGGTGGCCGACGCGCCTGCTGGTGGCGCTGCTGCTGGTGCGGTTTGCGGTGCCGCTCGCCGCGCTGGGCAGCGACGCTGCGTTCCGAGGGTTCCTGGCGCAGGACTACGAGGCCGCGCAGAGCGACATCGAACGGTCCGCCAGGCAGATGGCGGGCCTGCCGCCGGCGAACGACGCGAGCCAGGCGAAAGAGTCGGCGGTCGAGCGGTTCAGGCGCTGGTGGTCGCA
>JAHEDO010000284.1 GCA_024641185.1 Burkholderiaceae bacterium
ACTCCGGTCGACCGGCACGCGCCGATGCGCGCGCGGACAGCGATCGCGCCGAGCGCATCGAACGCGCGGCGCGATGGCTGGTCGCGCAACACCGCGACCGTGTCCCATTCGCAGGGTTCCCGCGCGCGTTCTCTCCGCGCGACCTGGACGAAGCCTACGCGGTGCAGGACGCGTTCGTTCGGCACAAGGCGCGGGATTGCGGATCGGTGTCGGGCTGGAAGATCGCGCTGTCGAACCCCGCGATGCAGCGCTTCGTCGGGCTGCACGAGCCGGTCGCAGGACGCCTCTTCACGCGCCAGGTGGTCGCGAGCCCCGCTCGAACGCGCGCCGCCGCCTATGGCCGCCTGCTGGTCGAGTTCGAGATCGCGGTGGAGCTCGGCGCCGACCTGGCACCGATCGGGCGCCGGTACACGCGCACGGAGGTGCAGCACGCGATCGCGGCGGTCCGCCCTGCCTTCGAACTGGCCGACGATCGCGGCGCGGATTACTCGATGCTCGCCTCGCACGGGCTGCAGCTCGTCGCGGACAACGCCTGGAACGAAGGTGCGGTGCTCGGCGAAGGCCGCAGCGACTGGCGCTCGCTCGACCTGGCCGCGGCGCGCGGCATGGTGCGCCTGGACGGGAACGAGATCGGTGCGGGCTACGGCCGGGATCTGATGGGCGATCCCCTGGACGCACTCGCCTGGCTCGCCGACTGCCTGTCGCGACGCGGCATCACGATGCGGGCGGGCGACGTGGCGATCCTTGGCAGCCTGGTCACGTCGAAGTTCCCGCTCGCCGGCCAGCGATTGCACTTCGCGCTGGAGGGGTTCGCACCGATCGAGCTCGCGATCGATTGATCGCGCGAACGTTCAGGCGCCGGTCTCCGGTTCCGTGCCCGCCCCGTAGGTCGACGGACGCACCTGCGGCAGCGTGGCGGCCCGTCGCGACAGCCAGTACCGGTACGGCGGCGGCACCAGCTCGAATTTCGGGTCCACCCCGAGCTTTTGCGCCGCGTCCATTGCCCAATTCGGGTTGTAGAGCATCTCGCGCGCCAGCGCGACCAGGTCGGCGCGCCCCTGCGCCAGGATCCTTTCGGCCTGCTCGGCGTGCACGATCAGGCCGACCGCCATCGTCATGATGCCGGCGTCCTTTCGGATGCTGTCCGCGTACGGGACCTGGTAGCCGTAGGCCGGCGCGACCGCGGGCGGCTTGGACAGGATCCCGCCCGAGCTGCAGTCGATCACGTCCACGCCCAGCGGCTTCACGCGCCCGGCGAGCACTGCGCTCTGCGCCGGCCCCCAGCCCGCGTCGTCCTCCGCGGAAAGGCGCAGGAACACCGGTTTGTCCTTCGGCCAGTTCGCGCGGACGCTCTCGACCACCTCGATCGCGAAGCGCATCCGGTTCTCTTCGGAACCGCCGTACTCGTCATTGCGCTGGTTGGCCTGCGGCGACAGGAACTCGTGGACGAGAAAGCCGTGCGCACCATGGATCTCCACAATGTCGAAGCCCGCCATCTGCGCGCGCGCCGCGGCCTTGCCGAAGGCCTGAACGACCTCCCGGATCTCTGCGCGCGACAGTTCGCGTGGCACCGGCGAACGGTCGTCGGCGGCCAGCGCGCTCGGCGCGACCAGCTCCCACGCGTCCCAGTCGTCGATCTCCGCGCTGCGTTCGAGCGCGCGGCCGCCCTCCCAGGGACGCTGGACTCGCGCCTTCCGGCCGGAATGCCCGAGCTGGATGCCGACCGCTGCGCCGCACTGGTGGACGAAGTCGACGACGCGCGCCAGCCCCGGAACGAAGGCGTCGTCCCACAGGCCGAGATCCCCGACGGTGCCGCAGCCGCGACGCTCGACCTTCGTCGACTCCACGATCACCAGCCCTGCGCCGCCGGCGGCGTAGCGTCCGGCATTCATCAGGTGCCAGTCGTTGGCGAATCCCTTCACCGCGGAATACTGGTGCATCGGCGCCACGACGACGCGATTCTTCAGCGTGAGCCCGCGGATCGCGAGCGGTGTGAACAGCAGTGGTGTCTTCATGGCGGTGGCGGACGGACTCCGAGATCGTTGGTTCGGCATCGGTGCGCGCTGCGGGCCGCGCACCTGCGACGATCTTCGCACACCGGAGCGCCACCGGTTTGCCAATACACTGTAGGCTGCGTTCCGAGAATTCGCGATGAGCCCAACGACCCCACACGCCGAGTTCGGCCCGGTGACCGTCTATTTCGGCGAGAAGACGGGAAAGTACCCGGACGGAAACCAGGTCATCGTCACTGGCGCCGACACGCGCGTCGCGTTCGACACCCCCCAGGTGGCCAACCGCATCGGGGCCGCCTTCGACAGCGTCGACATGGTGATCCTGGGCCACGTCCACGAGGACCACATGGCTGGCCTGCACCGCGTGCCGCGTGCGCGGGTGCTGGCGCACGAGGCCGACCTCGAGGCCGTGCGCAGCTGGGAAGGACTCGCTCGCCACTACGGCTACACGCCCGAGGTGCTCGTCGGGCTGAAGAAGAAGATCCAGACCCAGTTCGACTACGTTCCACGGCCGGACGCCATCGGCTACGCCGACGGCGCGACCTGGGACCTCGGCGGCGGCGTGCGCGTGCGCGCGGTTCACATGCCCGGCCACACTGCCGGGCACTGCGTGCTGGTGGTGGAGCCGCAGGGCATCGCCTTCATCGGAGACATCGACCTGTCGGGCTTCGGTCCGTACTACGGCGACGCGACCTCGAGCCTCGCGCAGTTTCGCGAGACACTGAAGAAGATGGCGTCCCTGCCGGCTTCGCTGTGGATCACGTCGCACCACAAGGGCGTGGTCACCGACCGGGCGGTGTTCCTGAAGATGCTGCGCGCGTTCTCCGCGCGCATCGACGAGCGCGAGCAGCGGTTGCTCGAGATGCTCTCCGCCGGGCCGCGCACGCTCGACGAACTGGTTCGCGAACGCCTTCTCTATCCGCCCGAGCACGATGACCTGTGGCTCGACTGCGCGGAGCACCGCTCGATCGGGCAGCACCTGGACGAACTTCTCGCGCGCGGCGCGGTCGTCGCGCAAGACGATCGCCGCTACCGGCTGGGCGCGACGGCGCATCGCGCCGCCTGACGCGCGAATCGCGGCGCACCGGCGCAACACGACTTCGCCCCCGGCACCGTGTCTCGTTCCCGTTTCGCGCCGCCCCTTCAATGAGCCCGACCGAGACCTGGAGCGGGCGCACCGGTTTCATCCTGGCGACGATCGGCTCGGCGGTCGGCATCGGCAGCATCTGGAAGTTTCCCTACGAGGTCGGCGCCAACGGCGGCAGTGCCTTCCTGCTCTTCTACCTGCTCGGCCTCGTGGGCGTGGTGGTGCCGCTGATGTTCGCCGAGTTCGCGATCGTACGGCGCGGCCGCGGGGACCCGGTCGCGAGCATCGCCAGGGTAGCGGCCGCGTTCGGCGCCGACGCGCGCTGGCGCTTCGTCGGCCTGCTGGGTGTGGTCACCGGGTTCCTGATTCTGACCTTCTACTCGGTGATCGGCGGCTGGACCCTGGGCTACGCGTGGCAGACCGCGGTGGACGGCCTGGCCGGTGAAAGCTCGGACGCCGCGCGGCTGCGCTTCGCCGCATTTCTCGCCGCTCCGCTGCCGATGCTCCTGTTTCACGGCATCTTCATGGCGACCACCGCCTTCGTGATCGCCCGTGGCGTCACCCGCGGCATCGAAACC
>JAHEDO010000285.1 GCA_024641185.1 Burkholderiaceae bacterium
GCGAGCTCGCGGTGCGCACCGAACTGTTCGCGCCGAACGGCTTCCTGCACGCCGCGACGGTGGTCGCGCTGGCCGACACGCTCGCCGGCTACGCGTGCATGGCGCACCTGCCGCCGGGGGCAAGCGGTTTCACCACGATCGAGCTCAAGAGCAACCACACCGGCACCGCGCGGGACGGGACGCTCGTCGCGGAACTGGCGGCCGGGCACCTGGGGCGCACCACCCAGGTCTGGGACGCGACGGTGACTCACCGCGAGACCGGAAAGACGATCGTGTTGTTCCGCTGCACGCAGATGGTGCTGTGGCCCCACGCCTGAACGCGTGGGGCACCGGCGGCGCCGCGCACGATCCGCCGGCGGTCGCCGCCGGTGATCGCCAGCCCGCCGCGACATCGGGCGATCGCGCGCAGGCCGTCATTGCGGACGCCGCGCGCGTGGAGATCGTCGCCGCCGACGGCGTGCGCATCGTCGCGCACCGCTTCGACGCGGCCAAGCCTCGCGCGGTCGCGGTGATCGGGGCGGCGATGGGTGTGCGCCAGGACTTCTACGCCGACTTCGCGCGTCATCTCGCCGGGCGCGGCATCACCGCCTTCACCTTCGACTATCGCGGCGTCGGGCGTTCCGCGCCGCGATCGCTGCGCCGCTTCCGCGCGTCGCTCACCGACTGGGCGCGGCACGACTACGACGCGGTGCTGCGCGAGGCGCGCTCGGCTGCCTCGGGGCGCGCGCTGTTCGTGATCGGGCACAGCCTCGGCGCCCAGCTGCCGGCATTGACGGACAGCGCCGCGAGCATCGACGCGATGGTCGCGGTCGCCGGCGGCGGCGGCTACTGGGGCGGCCTGTCGTGGGCCCTGCGCCCGTTCATGCTGGCGATGGTGGGCGCCGTCGCGCCGTTGACCATTCCGCTGGCGGGCTACTTCCCTGGCCGGCGCCTGAGGATGATCGGCGACCTGCCGGCGGGCGTGATGCGCCAATGGAGTCGCTGGTGCATGCACCCCGACTACCTGGTCGGCGTGGAGGCCGGCGCGCGCGATGCGTACGCGCGCGTGCGCTTCCCGATCCTGTCGCTGTCGATCAGCGACGACCGGATGATGCCGCAGCGAAACATCGACACGCTGCACGCTCACTTCAGGTCGGCGCGCCGGGAGTCGCGCCGGATCACGCCGGCGCAGGCGGGCGGACCGATCGGCCACATGGGCTTCTTCAGGCGGCGCTATCGCGACACGCTGTGGCCGGTCGCGGCCGACTGGCTGGCCGAGCGCGCCGGACCGGACGACGAACAAAGAATCCAACCAACGGGAGACCGACCTTGAGCATCCGCGTGCAGACCGAGAACGCCGTCACGACGATCGCATTCGACCGGGCCGACAAGAAGAACGCGATCACCGCCGCGATGTACGCGGCGCTCGTCGACGCGCTCGCGGCGGCGGCCGACGACCCCGCGGTGCGCTGCGTCGTCGTCCACGGCAGCGACCAGGTGTTCACCGCGGGCAACGACGTGCAGGACTTCCTGATGAATCCGCCGCACGGCGAAGACAGCCCGGTCTCGCGCTTCCTGCGCGGCATCGCGACCTTCGGCAAGCCGCTGCTTGCCGCGGTCAACGGTCCCGCGGTCGGCGTGGGCACGACGATGCTGCTGCACTGCGACCTCGTCTACGCGGGCGAGTCGGCGCGCTTCTCGACGCCGTTCGCGCAGCTCGGGTTGTGCCCGGAGGCGGCGTCCAGCCTGCTGCTTCCGTCGGTGGCCGGCTACCAGCGCGCCGCGCAGGCGCTGCTGCTCGGCGAGCCCTTCGGGCCGCAGCAGGCGCGCGAGATGGGCTTCGTCAACGCGGTGCTGCCCGACGGGGAAACGATCCCGCACACGCTCGCGCAGGCCGGCAAGCTCGCGCGCCTGCCGGCGTCGTCGCTGCGGGTCACCAAGCGGCTGATGAAGCAGGGTCAGCAGGAGGCGATCGCGCGCCAGATGTCGGCCGAAGGCGCCGAGTTCGGCGTGATGCTGCGCTCGCCCGAGGCGCGCGAGGCGTTCGCCGCCTTCCTGGGCAAGCGCAAACCGGACTTCGCGCAGTTCAGTTGACGCGCGCTCGCGCAGTGTCGACGGACACCGTGCGGGTGGGCGCCCCGGTGGCGTGCGAGCGCGCATTGGCGAGGCGCCCGACATGAGGGCCGGCGAGTGGGCGGGGACCACGGCCGCGATCCTGCTGTCGCCCCTTCTGATCGCTCAGGGCCTGTGGGTGCGCCGGGTAACGCCGAAGCTGCCCGAAGCGCCGGGCCCGCGCGAAGGCGTGCTCGCGCCCGGCATCACGCCACACGCCGCGCCACACGCCGCGCCAAATGTCACGCCACACGCCGCGCCACACGCCGCCGCCGAGGCGGGACCGTCGGCCGGCGTGCTGCGGCTGCTGATCGTCGGCGATTCGTCGGCGGCCGGCGTGGGAGCGGCCCACCAGGACGAAGCGCTCGCCGGACGGCTGAGCACGGCCCTCGTCTCGGCGCTGGCGACGGAGGTGCGCTGGCGCCTCGTCGCGCGCACCGGCGTGACGGCGCGCGAACTCGCGGTGCTGATCGACGAGTCGGCGCCCGCGCGCTTCGACGTCGCGCTGATCGTCGTGGGCGTGAACGACGTGACCGGGCTGCGCTCGATGCGTGCCTGGCTGCGCGACATCGACGCGCTCGCCACCCGGCTGCGCGACATCGCGCCCGGCGCGCGGCTGGTGGCCTCCGGGCTGCCGCCGGTGCACCGCTTTCCGGCGCTGCCGCAGCCGCTGCGCGCCTTCCTCGGCGCGCGTGCCGTCGCCCTGGACGCCGCGCTCGCGCGCTGGGCGCAGCGCCAGCCCGACGCGCTGCACGTGCCGATTCCCGACATGGCCGACCCCGCGCTCGCGGCCAGCGACGGTTTCCACCCGGGCCCGGGCGCGTACGCGATCTGGGCGCTCGAGCTCGCCCGCGCGATCCGCGAGCGCGGCTACCTCGGCGGCAGCGAAGCGACGACCCCCAGGCCCGCTTCGACCCAGCGCGCCAGATCCTCGTCCGACTCGAAGCCCGGCGCATCGACGTAGACGTAACCCTTCATCGGTCGCCCGGTGAAGTTCATCTCGCGCACGTGCGGCATCGCGAGCGCGCCGGCGTAGTCCTTGGGTCCGACGCGCACCATCAGCGTATCGCCGACGATGCCCAAGAACATGTGGCCGCGGCACAGCAGCGCCAGGCCGCCGAACATCTTCCGGTCCGAGATGTCAGGATGGTGCGCGAGGAGGTCGGTCAATCGGGCGGCGAGCCCCTGGTCGTAGGCCATGTGCTCCTCCAGTCGCCGATCGCTGCGGATGGCGGCGTGCGGCGCCATTCGCAGCCGCCGACTGTCAGCGGGCGAAGCGCCTTCGTTTCACCACCTCGGGCAACGGATTGCCCTCCGCGCCGGATGGCGGCTTGGCGCCGACCAGTGCAGTGAGGGTCGGCGCAATGTCGAGTGGACTGATGCGCCGGTAGACGGTCCGTGGCGGCACGCCCGGCGTGACGAAGATCACCGGCACATAGGTGTCGTAGCTCCACGGCGAGCCGTGGGTCGAAGCCACGACCAGACCGTCGAAGTCGTTGATGAAGCGGTGCGGTTCGAACACGACGTAGATGTCGCCCGAGCGCCTGGGGTTGAAGTTGTTCAGCACCCGCCGGATCGT
>JAHEDO010000068.1 GCA_024641185.1 Burkholderiaceae bacterium
CCTCGACCACCAGGATCTCGTCCAGACCGGTGGCGAACTCGCGCACCGTCTGCGCCTCCAGCGGCCAGACCACGCCGCACTTGAACACGCGGATGCCGAGTCGCTCGCAGGTCTGCGCGTCGAGCCCCAGGTCCTCCAGTGCCTGCATCGTGTCGAGGTACGCCTTGCCGCCGGTGACGATGCCGAACCACGCGTTCGGCGAATCGATCACCGTGTGGTTGAGCCGATTGGCGCGCACGTAGGCGAGCGCCGCGTACCACTTGTAGTTGAAAAGCCGCGCTTCCTGTTCAAGCGGCGCGTCGGGCCATCGGATGTTCAGGCCGTGCGGATCGTGATGCGGATACGCGAAATCTTCCGGGATCAGAATCTCCACGCGGTCCGGGTCGACGTCCACGGACGCAGACGCCTCGACCACTTCGGTCACCGTCTTCATCGCCACCCAAAGACCCGACCAGCGCGACATCGCCCAGCCGTGCAGGCCGAGATCCAGGTACTCCTGCACCGTGGACGGGTAGAACACCGGCAAGCCGCAGGCCTTGAAGATGTGATCGGACTGGTGCGGCATCGTCGAACTCTTCGCGCCGTGGTCGTCGCCGGCCAGCACCAGCACCCCGCCGTGCCTGCTGGTTCCCGCCGCATTCCCGTGCTTGAACACGTCACCGCAGCGATCGACCCCGGGCCCCTTCCCGTACCACATGGCGAACACCCCGTCGTACTTCGCCTGGGGGGACAGGTTCACCTGCTGCGAGCCCCAGACACTGGTCGCGGCCAGGTCCTCGTTCAGTCCCGGCTGGAACACCACGTGATGCGCGGCGAGGTGCTTCTTGGCGCGCCAGAGCGCCTGGTCGACACCGCCCAGCGGAGAACCGCGATAGCCTGTGATGAAGCCCGCGGAATTCAGGCCGGCCCGCAGATCGCGGTCACGCTGCAGCATCGGCAGGCGCACCAACGCCTGAGTCCCGGACATGAACGCCCGTCCGCGCTCAAGCACGTATTTGTCGTCGAGGCTGACCTCCGCGAGCGCGCGCTGCAGCGCGTCGCTGACCGCGGGAGCAAGGGGAGCATTCATCGGTATTGCCTCCAAGAAAGATCGTGTCTCCGGGGCAGTGCGTGTTGCATGGGTAGGTTGGACACGCGCGGGTGTGCCGATCGTGGCGGCGCCCGGAAATTCTCCGGGAATCGCCTCGCGGGGGCAAGACGGCGCGGGACGGCAGCGGACGCCGGGATCGCGCACCGTGCCTCTTCGCTATGTCATGATCAGAGGCAGCGGCCGCGACCGCCACAAATCGCGTGCGGCTGCGATCGCAGACAGCCCTCCCCGACACGATGACTGAATGCCAATGAACGCGAGTGAGAGTTGGGCATCGGGTTCGGAACGCTTCTCTCACGCCGCACGCGCGGCGCTGTCGATCGTGCTTGCGGAGCTCGTCGCTGCGGTCCTCTGGCTGACGCTGTACATCGACACAGCGCCGCCTCGCTCGTTTGCGCTTTGGGCGATCGGATGGTCGATCGCGGCGCTGGGCGGCGCGGCCGCCTGGTTGTACCTGCGCAACCCGCGCCACGATCCGGCGTTTGCCGCGAGCACCCGCTGGGCTGAACCGGTCGCGACCGGCCTGCGGGGACTTGCGTGGGGCCTCGGATGCGCCTGGCTCATGCCCGCCGCGCTCGAACCCCAGGCCGTCGCGCTGCTGTTGTTGCTCGCTATCCAACTGGTCGCGCTCGCCGCCTCGCCTGGCCGACTTTCCGTGCTGCTGGCCGCCAGCGTGCCCGCGACAATTCCTCCGGCGCTGGTCGTTCTCGCCGGCGGCGTGCCCGGCGCTCGAACGATCGGTCTCACCGCCATCGCCGCGACGGCACTGATCCTGGCCGCCGGCTGGCGGCTCGGAAGCCGGATTGCGGCCGGCGATGAGGTCCGGGTGCGTCTGACCGAAGCGGCCGCGCTGCTCGATCGACAGGCCGCCGAGCTCGCGGCGGAACGCGAACGTGCGCAGGTTGCGACCCAAGCGGCGCAGCGCGCACTGGGCGAGCGGACGCGGTTCCTCGCGGCCGCCAGCCACGACCTGCGCCAGCCGGTGCACGCAATCGGTCTGTTCGTGAGCGCGCTCAAAGAGGAGATCCGCGAGGGCCAGGGACGATACCTGGTCGATCGGCTGGACCGCTCGATGTCGGGTCTCGACGATCTGTTCAATCGGCTGCTCGACATCTCGCGGCTCGACACCGGCAAGATCACCCCCACGTTTTCGGTGTTCGCGGTCGGTCCGGTTCTGCAGACCCTGGAGAGCCGGTTCGCGCAGCTGGCCGAACGGCGCGGATTGCGCTTCAGGGTACGCATGCCGGCCGAACACTGGGTGCGCAGCGACCCGGCACTGCTGATCGAAATCCTGATGAACCTGCTCTCCAACGCGTTTCGTTACACCGAGCACGGGGGCATGCTGCTCGGTGCGCGACGCCGCGGGGATCGGCTGGAGATCCAGGTGTGGGATACCGGCGTGGGCATCGCGCAGGGCGATCTCGAGTCGATCTTCGAAGAGTTCGTGCAGCTGGACAGATCGCCGGGCAACCATCGTCAAGGGCTGGGGCTCGGCCTTGCGATCGTGCGCCGCCTCGGGGACGTGCTCGACTGTCCGGTGTCGGTGCAATCCCGGCGCGGCCGCGGGTCGGTCTTCCAAGTCTCCGTTCCGCTGACCGCCGAGCCGGCGGCGTCGCCCGACGAAGGCGCGAGCGTCGCGTCTTCGCTCGACGGTCTTCTGGTGCTGGTGGTCGACGACGAAATGGACATCCTCGTCGGCATGGAGGCGAGCCTGGCCTCCTGGGGGTGCTTCGTTCTGTTGGCGCGCAGCGTCGAGGAGGTCCGCAGGCACCTCACGCTCGCCGAGCGCTTCCCGGACCTGCTGATCACGGACCATCGCCTGGCTGGCGGCGAAACGAGCGACGATGTCGTCGAAGCGTTCCAGGAGCTCGTTCCCGTGCCTGTTCCGGTTCTGGTCGTATCGGGAGACGCCGACCCGGAGGTGCAAGCCAGGGTCCGCAGTCGCGGCTGGGCGTGGATGGACAAGCCGTCGAACCCGACGCGCCTGCGCGCGCTCGTCACCCGGACCCTCTCCGATGCCAGGGTCGACGGGGCCCCCGCGCCGGAAAGCTGAATTCAGACGGATGGCAACCGCACCCCGCTTCGGGCGACCGCGATCAGCGCCTGGGTTCGCGAGGTCACGCGGAGCTCGCGAAGGATCGCGCTGACGTGAATCTTCACCGTCGATTCGGCGATGTCGAGCCGGCGCGCGATCAGCTTGTTCGGCAGCCCCGCGACCACCAGCGCGAGCACCTCGCGCTGCCGATCGGTGAGATTCCAGTTCGACTCCGGCCGCACGGACTGCGGCCCGACCCCCGCCCCTGCGCCGACGACGCTCTCAGGCAGATACACGCGCCCGTCCAGCAGGGCTTCGAGCGCGTGACGGATCTTGGAGGAGTCGGCGGATTTCGGCACGAAGGCCTTGGCGCCCATGTCGAGCGTGCGCAACACGGTGTCGCGATCCTCCATTCCGGATACGACCACGACCGGCAGCGAGCCGTGCTCGCGGCGGAAACGCTCGAGCGCCACGAATCCCGGCATGTCGGGCAACTGGAGGTCGAGAAGAACCATGTCGAAGGGCTCGGCCCGCGCGGCCTCGATGCCCGACTGGCAGGTGTCGGCCTGTACGATCGAGCAATCGGGGCGAAGCGATCGAAGCACCAGCGCGATGCCCTCGCGCACCAGTGCATGGTCGTCTATGATCAGTACTCTCATGTCCCAGCCCTCGTTTCCCTGCCAGCTGTGTGGTTCTCCGCGCGGGGCAGTGTCGGATCGAAGAGTAGGCGCCGCGACACGGACCGTCTGTACGACTTGGGTAGTATGCTTCAGCCTGCACTGGCACCGCAGTCCGGGCCTGCGGTAGTCTGTTCGCCGGGTCGCAGCTTGCTTGCCGGCGCGGCACGCGGCGTATTCCAGAATCAGAGTTCCGACGGAGGAGACAGGATGAGGCTTCCAGCGAGGCTGCGCGGCGTTGCAATCGCGTCACTGGCCGCGGCACTGTTCGTCCAGGGCTGCTCGTCACCCCCGCCCAAACCGCCTCCGGCCGTCGTCCCGGCGCGTGCGCTGGAAATCAGTGTTAGAGCCGATCCGGCGCTCAATCCCGACCCCCGTGACCGCCCGTCGCCGGTCGTCGTGCGCGTCTACGAACTCAAGGGCGAACAGTCCTTCGCCGCCGCGGATTTCTTCTCGCTGTTCGAAAAGGATCAGGCGACTCTCGGGGCCGACATGGCCTCGCGAGATGAACTTCAGTTGCGGCCCGGGCAAGCGGTCAGCCTTCCCCCGCGCGAGCTCAAGCCGGACGTTCGCGCGGTTGGCGTCTTCGTGGCCTACCGCGACGTCGAACGATCGCGCTGGCGTGCGGTGCACGTCCTGCCACCCCCCCCGGCCCCAACGACAACCCCTCCCGCGAAGCCGATTCCGGTCGCGGTGCAGGTTCTCCTCGGCGCGCGCGAAGTCAGGATCGAGGGGCGCTGAACAACCGCGGTGAACGGCACGGCCTGCGCATTCCAAGGTACCCGACATGTGGCGCAACAAGGTTCTCTGGACGGAGGGTATGTTCCTCCGCCCCCAGCACTTCCAGCAGCAGGAACGTTATCTCGAGAACCTGGTCCACCGCAGGGCCCGGGCAAACGCGGAGTTCCCCTGGGGCTTCGAGACGCTCGAGATCGACGACACCGCGCTGGCACTGGGCAAGATTTCGCTGCGCTCGGCGGCTGGTGTGCTGCCCGACGGAACGGCCTTCGCCTGCCCGGGAGAGGACGAACCTCCGGCGCCGCTGGACGTGCCGGAGTCGCTCAAGGACACGACGGTCTTCCTCGTGGCGGTGCTCGATCGCCCGGGCGTCGCGCACGCCTCCCTCGGAGCTGCGAACGGACAGCTGCCGATCCGCAGTCTCGCGCGTGACGCCGAGGTGATCGACGTGACCGAGGGCGCCCCGGAGGCGGCGCCGCTGCAGCTCGGCGGACTGCGGATGAGCCTGCTGGCCGCCGGCGAGGTCACCGGCGCCTACGCGGCAATGCCGGTCGCGCGGGTCGTAGAGCGCCGCGCCGATGGTCAGCTGCTGCTCGACCGGCAGTTCGTGCCCCCTGCACTGGACTGCAATGCCTTGCCCGCGCCGCGCGCCTGGCTCTCCGAGTTGCGCGGTCTGCTGCGCCAGCGCTGCGATGCACTCGCGAGCCGGATGGTCCAACCGGGGCGTGGCGGGGTCTCCGAAATCGCGGATTTCCTGCTCCTGCAGACGGTGAACCGAAACCTCGCGCTGTGCGATCACCTCGCGGGCATTCCGCGATTGCACCCGGAGCGACTCTATTCGGTCTGCGTCAGCCTGGCCGGCGACCTGGCGGCGTTCGGCGGCGATCGGCGGCTGGTCCAACCCTTCCCGGCCTACGACCACGACGACCTCCACGCGACCTTCCGTCCGGTGCTCGAGCAGCTGCGCCTCGCACTCTCGATGGTCCTCGAACAGAATGCGATTCCGATCGAGCTGCACGACCGGCGTTACGGTGTCCGTGTGGCGATCATCGCGGACAAGTCGCTGCTCGGCTCGGCGAGCTTCGTGCTCGCGGTGAACGCCCAGATGCCCTCGGAGGCACTACGGGTGCGCTTTCCGACGCAAGTGAAAATCGGACCGGTCGAACGGATCCGCGATCTGGTCAATCTGCAATTGCCAGGCGTTACACTGCGCGCATTGCCGGTCGCGCCGCGACAGATTCCCTACCACGCCGGCTTCAACTATTTCGAGCTCGACACGCGGCATGAGCTCTGGCAGCAGCTGAACCAATCGGGAGGGCTGGCGATGCACATCTCCGGTGAATTCCCGGGCCTCGAGCTCGAGTTCTGGGCGGTGCGCGGGTAGCGTCCAATGGCCGACGAGCAGTTCCCTCGCCATCCGCCCCCCTCCGACCACGAGCGCACTATCGTGCGGCCGCGACCCGGGGCGCGTGCGGCCCCCGCTGCGGGTACGCCGGCACGCTCCTACGGCGACGACACCGCGATCGGGGCGGCCCTGCCCGAGCGCATCGGCCTCGAAGGCAGCAACGCGCTGCTGTCCTGCGCGAATCCGCTGCTGGCGCTGGTGCCGCAACTGCGTTCGACCGCAAGCCTGCCCGATCCGGCTGCGCTGAAGGAGTCTCTCGGCAATGGCGTGCGGGGATTCGAGCAGGCGGCGGCGCGCGCGGACGTCCCGAGGGAGTCGATCATCGCGGCGCGCTACATTTTGTGCACCTTTCTGGACGAGACAGCCGCGAGCACCCCCTGGGGCAGCGGAGGCGTCTGGTCGACCGACACGCTGCTGGTGCGCTTCCACAACGAGACCTGGGGCGGCGAGAAGGTCTTCCTGCTGCTGTCCAAGCTCGCCGAGGACCCTCGCCGAAATCGCGATCTGCTGGAGCTGATCTACGTTTGCCTCGCCCTCGGTTTCGTGGGCCGGTACCGCGTGCTCGACAACGGACGTGCGCAGCTCGAGCAGTTGCGCGAGCGGCTCTACCAGATGCTGCGCGAAGTCTCACCGGCCCCGGAGCGGGCGCTGTCGGCGAGATGGGCCCCGACCAGCGTGCGACAGACCAGTTGGCTCAGCGCCGCCCCCTTCTGGGCGTTCTTTGCGCTGATCGGCGCGCTCACCCTCGGTGTGTACTTCGCCTATGGGTTCCTGCTCGCCAACCGCTCCGACCCGGTGTTCGCGTCGATCCAGTCGATCAGGTTGCCGAGCATCGCGCCGCTGCAGGCGCTGCCGCCGCCGCCTGCCGCGCAGCCCCGATTGTCGCGATTCCTCGAACCCGAGATCCGGGAAGGGCTGGTCGCCGTGCGCGACGAGGCCAACAAGAGCGTGGTCTCGATCCGCGGCGACGGCTTCTTCGAGCCGGGCAGCGCGACGGTCAGCCCGCGCGTGGTGGGCATCATCACCCGCGTCGGCGCAGCGCTCGCCGCCAACCCGGGCAAGGTGCTGATCAGCGGGCACACCGACAGCCAGCCGATTCGCTCGGCACGCTTTCCGTCGAACTGGCACCTGTCCGAGGAGCGCGCGCAGGCCGTGCGTCAGATGCTGTCTCAGTCGGTCGCCGCCTCGCGGATGCAGGCTGAGGGAAGAGCCGATTCCGAGCCGCTCGCGCCAAACGACACCGCCGCCGGCCGCGCCAAGAACCGCCGCGTCGAAGTGACCCTGTTCGTGAGCGGCGGATGAGGCGCTTCCTCTCGTTCCTGTTCAAGCGCGTGATCCTGGTCGCGCTCGCGGCGCTGTGCGTCGTCCTGCTGATCTGGTTCGCGGGCCCGCTGGTCGCGTTCGCCAGCTGGCGCCCGCTGGAGACCACCACGGCGCGCATCGTGCTCATCGCGCTGCTGCTCGTGCTCTGGCTCGGCAAGAAGGTCTACAGCGCAGTGCGCGAGAAGCTGGCGAATCGCAAGCTCTTCGATGCGCTCGGCCGCAAGGACGGCGGAACGGCCCCGGAGGCCAGCGCCGACCCCGCGCAGATCGAAGCGGTCCGCGCGCGCTTCAGCAAGGCGATGGCGGAATTGAAGCAGACCCGCCTCGGAAGCAAGGCGGGTTTCGTTGAACGCCTGTTCGGCGGGAAGCGCTTCGTCTACCAGTTGCCCTGGTACGTGTTCATCGGCCCGCCGGGCTCGGGCAAGACGACCGCGTTGCTCAATTCCGGCCTGCAGTTTCCCCTGGCCGAGCGGATCGGCAATGATCCGATCCGAGGCATCGGTGGTACCCGGAACTGCGACTGGTGGTTCACCGACCAGGCGATCATGATCGACACGGCCGGTCGCTACACCACGCAGGACAGCGACGCCCAGTCGGACAGCAAGGAGTGGCGCGAGTTTCTCGCCCTATTGAGAAAGTACCGGCCCCGCCAGCCGATCAACGGCGCGCTGGTCACGGTGAGCGTGGCCGACCTGCTGCAGCTCTCCCCGGCGGAGCGCGCGGCGCAGGCCGCAGCGGTTCGCACCCGGGTTCAGGAGCTCTCGGGCACACTGGACAACCAGTTCCCGGTGTACCTGCTGGTCACCAAGGCGGATCTGCTCGCGGGATTCATGGAGTTCTTCGACAACTTCGACCGCGAGCAGCGCGAGCAGGTGTGGGGAACGACATTCGAGTACCGGTCCGATGCCAGCGGGCCGCCGGAAGGCGACTTCGAAGAACGCTTCGACGAATTGGTCCGCCGAATCGAGTCGCTCACGCTCGATCGCCTCCAGGGCGAACGCGATCCCCAGCGTCGTGCCGCGATCTACGGCTTCGTGCATCAGCTGGCCTCGATTCGTGGCGCGCTCGCGGAGTTCGTGAACGCAGCGTTTCCGGCGACTCGGCTGGCCCGGATGCCCATCCTGCGCGGTGTCTACCTGACGAGCGGCACGCAGGAGGGCAGCCCGATCGACCGGGTGATGGGATCGATCGCGCGTCAGTTCGGCCTGCAGCGCCGCGTATTGCCGCCTCTGCAACCTTCGGGAAAGTCGTTCTTCCTCACCCGGTTGCTGCACGGCGTGGTCTTTCCGGAGGCCTCGCTCGCGGGCACCAACCTGCGCTGGGAGCGCAGGCTCGGCACCCTGAAGTGGGTCGGGTCGATCGCGGCACTCGTGATCTCCATCACCGCGATCGCCGGCTGGACGTGGAGCTACCTCAACAACGGCGCGTATGTCGCGGAAGTCGGCGGGCGGGTCGATCGGATCAAGACCGCGCTCAGCGGGCGCGTCGCGGGATCCATCGAACTGAAGGCATTGCTTCCCATCTACGAGAGCGTGCGGTCGCTGCCGGTCACGGACCGGGTGAATCCGTCAGAGCCGTCCACCTCATACAGCCTGGGCCTGTTCCAGGGAAGCAAGCTCGCGCAGGCGGCAGACCAGAGCTACAACCGATTGCTCCAGCAGACGCTCGCGCCGTTGCTCGCACTGCGCATGGCCGATGTCCTGCGGCGCGGCGCGGCCAATCCCGAACTGCAGTACGAGACGCTGAAGACCTACGTGATGCTGCGCGAGCCCGATCGGCTCGATCCGGTGGCGGTGAGCGGCTGGGTCGCGTTCGACCTCGAGACCAACCAGGCCGGCACCCTCAGCGCCGAAGAGGCCAAACTCCTGCTCGGGCACGTCGAGGTCCTCGTCTCGCGCAATGCGTTTCAGGACGCGGTCCGAACCGACGCAGAACTGATCCAGACCGCGCGAGCCGGGCTCGCCCGCACGCCATTTCCGCAGCGTGTCTACGATCGCCTGAAACGCCAGGGAGTGGGCAGTTTCCCTGATTTCCGGATCACGAAGGCGGCGGGTCCGTCGGCCGCGGCGGTCTTCACGAGGGCGAGCGGCCGCTCGCTGGCCGACGGGGTACCCGGCTTCTACACCTACGACGGCTACCACAAGGGGTTCGCGAAAGCACTGGACGACGTGATCAAGGTGCTCGCCGAAGAAGAGGTCTGGGTACTCGGGATCAAGGACTCCGAGAACGCCCGCCGCGCGTCCGACCCGGTCGGACGGAAGGCTCTCGTCGACGAAGTCAAACGCCTCTACCTGCGCGACTACGCGACGACCTGGGAGCGATTCATCGCCGACATTTCGCTGGTGCGCGGCGCGAGTCTGTCCGAAACGATCCAGAGCGCGCGCATCCTGTCGGCGCCCGATTCGCCGCTGCCCGTCCTGCTGCGGGCCATCGTGCGCGAAGTCTCCCTGACCGAGGGCGACGGCAAGAGCGCGGTCGACAAGGCCGTCGACAAGGCGAGTGAAGCGGTCAAGGACACCAAGCAGACCCTGAACCGGCTGCTGGGCTCGTCGGCGCCTGCCGCGCTCGCACCGACGCCTCGTGCCCAGGTCGAGTCGATGGTCGACGAGCGCTTCGAGTCGCTGCGCCGGCTGGTGCGCTCGCCGCAGCCCGGCGGACCGGCCCCGATCGACCAGACGCTTGCGCTGATCAACGACCTCTACCAATTGATGAGCACGACCGAAACCGTCGTGAAGGGCGGAGGATCCCCGCCAGCCAGCGACGTGCCGAACAAGGTCAAGAGCGAGGCCGGCCGCCTGCCCGAACCGCTGCGCTCGATGCTGGGCACGCTCGCCGCCAGCGGTTCGACGCAGGCGCTCGGTGCGACGCGTGCCAACATCAGCCAGAACCTCTCGACCTCGGTGGGCGAGTTCTGCAATCGTGCAATCGCCGATCGCTATCCGTTCTCGCGCGACAGCAAGATTGACGTCACGCCCGACGACTTCTCCAGGTTGTTCGCACCGGGCGGCGTGATCGATGACTTCTTCCAGAAGAATCTGGCGGCCTTCGTCGACACGACGGTCAAGCCGTGGCGCTTCCGCAAGGTAGGGGACGCGAGCATGGGCGACAGCGCGAGCCTGGTGCAGTTCCAGCGTGCAGCCGAAATCCGCAACGTGTTCTTTTCCGGCGCGGCGCGCGGCCCGGCGATCCGCATCGAGATGAAGCCGACCGAAATGGACCCACTGATCCTGAACTTCAACCTCGACATCGACGGGCAGATCCTGCACTACGCGCACGGCCCGTCGGTGCCCAAGACGATGCAGTGGCCGGGCCCGAAGGGAAGCAACCAGATTCGGGTGCAGGTGTCACCGCCGGGCGCGTCCGGCAACTCCGGCCAGATCTTCGAAGGTCCGTGGGCGCTGTTCCGGATGTTCGACCGCACCCAGATCGAGGCCGGCAGCCGGCCCGACCGATTCCGGGCAACGTTCGCGCTCGATGAGCGTCGCGTGCAGTTCGAAGTGACCACCAACAGCGTGCAGAACCCCTTCCGACTCCGCGAGTTGCAGGAGTTCCGCTGCCCGACTCGGCTCTGAGCGCCGGCAGCCCGCCCGATACCCGACGAGCCGGCCGTGAGCGACGCGATCCTGAATTCAGCCGACACACACCCGATCGGGTGGTACGGCAAGCTGCCGGCGGCCGGCGACTTCATGAGCAGGCGCCTGCCCGCCGAGTTCGTCGACCTGTGGGACCGCTGGCTTCAGGCCGGCATCGCGCACAGCCGGGCGGAGCTTGGCGAGCAGTGGCCGGATCTCTACCTGACGTTCCCGGTATGGCGCTTCCTGTTGCCGGCGGACGGCCAGCACGAGTGCGCATGGTGCGGGGTCCTGCTGCCCTCGGTCGATCGAGTCGGCCGCCTGTTCCCGCTCACCGTCTGCCAGCCGCTGTCGGCTGAGGAACTGCTGACCGCCGATTTCAACGGGCTCGAGGCGCACCTCGCGCGTTTCGGCGAGGCCGGGATGTTCGGACTGGACGCCGATACTGTCGAGGACTTCGAGCAGCAGATCTTCACCATCGGCCCGCTCGCGCGCTGCAACGGGGAACGAACGCTTCCGCTGGGCGCCTTTGCGGCGGAGTATTCGGTGGGCCGTTGGACGCTGCCGGCACCGGTGGACGTCGCGCTTGCGCGTTCGGCCGCGCAGTTCATGCTCTCCCATCTCGGCCACCGCGCGATGTGGTGGCTGCCCGCGGACGAGGGAAGCGCGGGAACGCTTCGCCTCGAGAGAACGCCATTGCGCGCGGACCTGTTCGCCGCGCTGATCACCAACGACTAGAGCTGCGAATCGTCGTGTCGCACGCCGACAATCCCACCCCACCGTCGCGGTCGACGACGGGCGCGCCTGGCTCCGGCGGCGAGCGCTTCGAGCCGGGCTCCAATTGTCTGGCACCCGGTACCCGGTTCACCGAATACGAGATCACCGGCGTGATCGGCGAAGGCGGTTTCGGAATCGTCTACTCGGCCAAGGACCACCTGCTGGAGCGGGAAGTCGCGATCAAGGAGTACATGCCGGCGGCGATCGCGTCCCGCTCGCAGTCGATGCTCGTATCGGTGAAGTCCGAGCGTCACTCGGACACGTTCAACGCGGGGCTGCGCAGCTTCGTGAACGAGGCGAAACTCCTGGCCCAGTTCGACCACCCGTCGCTGGTCAAGGTCTACCGCTTCTGGGAAGGCAACGGAACGGCCTACATGGTGATGCCGCTCTACCGCGGCGTCACGCTGAAGACAGCGCTCAAGGAGCTGGGCGGACCGCCGGACGAAGCCTGGGTGCGGCGCGTGCTGACGCCACTGCTCGACGCCCTCGAACTGATCCACGAGGACCATTGCTATCACCGGGATATCGCGCCCGACAACGTTCTGATCCTGCCGAACGGACGGCCCGTCCTGCTGGACTTCGGCGCCGCGCGCAGGGTGATCGGCGACATGACGCAAGCGCTGACCGTGATCCTGAAGCCCGGATTCGCGCCGCTCGAGCAGTACGCAAACGGACCGGAGATGCGCCAGGGGCCCTGGACCGACATCTACGCGCTGGCCGCACTGGTCTACTACTGCATCACCGGCAAGGCACCGCCCCCGTCGGTCGCCCGAATGATGCGCGACACTCTGGTGCCCGCGGCGGAAGTGGGCGGCGGACGCTACGACGCGCGCTTTCTCGCGGCGATCGATCACGCGCTCGCGGTGCACGTCGAAGACCGCACGGCGTCGATCGCACAGTTTCGAAGCGAGATGGGCATTCCGGACCCCGGCCCGCATGCTGAGCATCGAGTGTCGCCGGGGCACGGCGGAGCCGCGACTGAGCCAGTGCCGGCGCACCGCGTGAACACCGGCGACGACGCGGACGACCGCACAGTGCGCATCGACCAGCCCTTCGTTAATCAGCCGACGCTCGGCCCCGGCAGCGGCCCCGGGGACCTGCCGATCGTCGGTGAAGCGCGTCAGCCAGCGGCGTTCTCCAGCCCTCGCCCGGCCGCAGAGCTCGGCCTGACACGGAAGCGTCCGACCGGACGCCGCACACTGCCGATCCTTGCGACTCTGGGGTTGGCCGCGGTGATCGTCACCGGCGTCACCGTCTGGCAAGTCACGCAGCGCTCCGGCGGCGCCTTGCCACCGAAGCCAGCGCCTGAGCCAGCCAAGCCGACGCCCGAATTGTCGAAGCCCGCGCCCGAGCCGCCCAAGCCCGCGCCCGAGTTGCCCAAGCCCGCACCCGAGTTGCCCAAGCCCGCACCCGAGTTGCCCAAGCTCGCGCCCGAATTGCCCAAGCCCGCGCCCGAGCCGCCCAAGCCCGCGCCCGAATTGCCCAAACCCGCGCCCGAGCTAGCCAAGCCGACGCACTTCTCCGTGGCCGCGGCGCTGCTGCAACTGCACGAGGCGCGCGATCCCGGCTGGAACGTGCGTATTCGCACCGAGTCGAGCACGGTGCGCATCGGCAAGGATCAGCTCCGCTTCAGCGTCCACAGCGAACGCGCGGGCTATCTGTACCTGCTGATGCTCGGCACCGACAGTTCACACTTCTACCTTCTGTT